>QCUW01000001.1 GCA_003210695.1 Prochlorococcus sp. AG-679-P15
CTGATTTAGAAATAATTACACCTGCTAGAGAATGGAAGATGAGTAGGGAAGAAGCCATTTTATATGGAGAAAAATTTGGAATTCCTGCTCCCGTTTCTAAAAAGTCACCATACTCGATTGATGTAAATCTTCTTGGTCGTAGTATTGAAGCTGGTTTATTGGAGGATCCAATGCAAGAACCAAATGAAGATGTTTTTGCTATGACTTCCTCTATTCATGACGCACCAAATTCTCCAGAAGATATAGAAATTGTATTTAAAAATGGATTTCCTATCGGGATAGGGAATGAATTTTTAAGCCCTTTGGAGATTATTCAAAAGGCTAATTCCTCAGCAGGAGAACATGGTTTTGGCAGAATAGATATGATCGAAGATAGAGTAGTTGGTATTAAGAGCAGAGAAATCTATGAGACGCCTGGCCTTTTACTATTAATAAAAGCTCATAAAGAACTGGAAAGTTTAACATTAAATCCGGATGTTCTAGATTTTAAGAATTTAGTCGAAAAAAAATGGGGTCAATTAGTTTATCAGGGATTTTGGTTTGGTCCTCTAAAGAAAGCATTGGATGGTTTTATTGATTCAACTCAAACATCCGTTAATGGCAGGGTAAAAATAAGATTATATAAAGGAAATGCAATTGTAATTGGTCGGTCTTCGGAAAATAATTCCCTTTATAGGAAAGACTTAGCAACCTATAGTAAAGATGATAGTTTTAACCATAAGCATGCCGAAGGTTTTATTTATATGTGGGGGATGTCAAATAAAATATGGGCAGAATTAAATTCAAAAAAAAATAATTAATATTCAAGATTCTATTGGTTCTTTAATTTCATTAACTGGAGCTTCTGAAATGTCTGTTTTTTCATCATTTGTTTCTGCAGCTTTTGGCTTTGATTTGTTAGTGGAATCAATATTTTCAGTTTCTTTTTTTTCTAATTGATTAGAGCCTTTATTTGAAGGTCTTGGAGTTGGTAAAGGGCCCTCTTGTTTTACTGTCAAGTATCTAATAACATCCTCACTTAAACGCATTGCTTTTTCAATTTTGAAAATATGTTGACCATCACCTTGATGACTTAATTGAACATATATTCCTTCTCTATGTTTTGCTATTGGATAAGCTAATCTTCTTTTCCCTCTCATTTGACTATCTAGTATTTTTCCTTCTAGTTCTTCAAGAAGTTTATTATATTTATTAATATGATTATTTACTTCATCCTCCGCGATATCTGGGCGAAGAATATACATAGTTTCGTAATAGATTTGATCAGTCATAATTTTCAGACAAGGTCTTAGGCTCAAAATTTGTTTAATGAGCGTCTGTGCTTTACTTAGGATACATTATCAAGGTCAAAATCCTTGCAAATTAGATCATTTATTTGACTAAAGATATTTTTTTATTGCATCATGCATAACTTCAAAAGGTATTTCTAACCCATTTGTCCAGAAAGATAAAGATTTGGCACCCTGAGCAATTAGCATTTGTACCCCATCAATAGTCATGCATCCTTTTTTATCGCAATATTTTAAAAATGGAGTAGGAGAAGGATTGTAAACTAGATCATAAACAATAGTATTTGAGTTTATATTTTCCCAAAAGCTTTTGCCAAATGGTAGAGCATCATGATTTGTGGTTTTGCTCATCCCGGCTGGAGTTGCATTTACTATTAAATTCGATTCTTGAATTAAATTATCAATTTCTGGATTGGTATTTAGTAAACCTTTTATTTTAATGTCATTTTTAAAGTCGCTAATTAATTCATTTAAAGATTTTTTATTTCTTGAAATAATGGTAATTTGTGATAATTTTAAATCTATTAGTCCTTGAATGACTGATCTTGCTGCCCCTCCAGAACCTAAAACAATAGAAGTCTTTTTTATTAAATTAAGTTTCTTTAAAGGATAGATAAACCCATCAATATCAGTATTTGTCCCACTCCAATTTTTATTGTCTTTCAGTTTAAGAGTATTAATAGCCTTTATTTTTTTTGCAACTGAAGATATTTCACTACAATAATCAAATACTTTTTGTTTAAAAGGAATTGTGATATTTAACCCTTTACAATTCATTTTTTTTAAAGAATCAACCACTATTTCTAGGTCTTCATTTTTACAAGGAATTGCTATGTAAATCAAATCAAGGCCTAAATATTGAATAGCTGCATTTTGCATTATTGGAGACAAAGAGTGACTTACTGGGTTGCCAATCAAAGCAAGAAATGAGGTTTTACTTGTAATCATTTTTAGAAAGATTTTTGAAGAGAAATTGTAATCTGTTCGGGAACCACACCTCGTTTCAGAGTAACAATAATGACGTCGATGAACGATTATGGAGAATATTTAAAGAGTATCTACCCATGGGGAAGGTTGTTGGAATCGATTTAGGAACAACAAATAGTTGTGTTGCTGTTATGGAAGGTGGTAAACCTACTGTAATAGCAAACGCAGAGGGTTTCAGAACAACTCCATCTGTTGTTGCATATACTAAAAACCAGGATCAGCTTGTAGGCCAGATTGCGAAACGACAAGCTGTTATGAACCCTGAAAATACTTTTTACTCTGCTAAACGTTTTGTTGGACGAAGAGTTGATGAGGTTAATGAGGAATCAAAAGAAGTTAGTTATGGGATTGAAAAGGCAGGGTCAAACGTAAAATTAAAATGTCCAGTTCTAGATAAACAATTTTCTCCCGAGGAAGTAAGCGCTCAGGTTTTGAGAAAACTTTCTGAAGATGCCGGTAAATATCTTGGTGAAAATATTTCTCAAGCGGTCATAACAGTTCCAGCTTATTTTAATGATTCTCAAAGACAGGCTACAAAAGATGCAGGTAAAATAGCAGGACTTGAAGTTTTAAGGATAATTAATGAACCCACAGCTGCTGCTTTAGCTTACGGATTAGACAAAAAAAGTAATGAAAGAATACTTGTATTTGATTTAGGTGGTGGAACTTTTGATGTGTCAGTTTTAGAAGTTGGAGATGGTGTTTTTGAAGTTTTATCGACTTCTGGTGATACTCATTTAGGAGGTGATGATTTCGATAGATGTATTGTTGATCATTTAGCAAGCACGTTTAAAAGTAATGAAGGTATTGATCTAAGACAGGACAAACAAGCTTTACAACGTCTTACTGAAGCTGCTGAAAAGGCAAAAATTGAACTTTCAAATGCTACTCAAAGTGAAATAAACTTACCCTTTATAACTGCAACTCCAGAAGGGCCAAAGCATCTGGATTTAAATTTGACTAGAGCAAATTTTGAAGAGCTTGCTTCTAAATTAATTGACAGATGCAGAGTTCCAGTAGAGCAAGCCCTAAAGGACGCTAAGCTTTCCACTGGAGAGATTGATGAAATAGTAATGGTTGGTGGTTCAACAAGAATGCCAGCTGTTCAGGAGTTAGTTAAGCGGGTTACAGGTAAAGATCCTAATCAAACTGTGAATCCAGATGAAGTGGTGGCTGTAGGTGCAGCTATTCAAGGAGGCGTTTTAGCGGGTGAGGTTAAAGATATACTATTGCTCGACGTCACTCCTTTATCTCTTGGTGTGGAGACTTTAGGTGGAGTAATGACTAAAATGATTACTCGAAATACAACTGTCCCAACTAAAAAATCTGAGACATATTCAACAGCTGTTGATGGTCAAACTAATGTTGAGATTCACGTTTTGCAGGGTGAAAGAGAAATGGCTTCAGATAATAAAAGTTTAGGAACTTTTAGATTAGATGGCATTCCCTCTGCTCCAAGGGGTGTTCCGCAAATTGAAGTAACTTTTGATATTGACGCAAATGGTATTTTAAGTGTTACTGCTAAAGACAAAGGAAGTGGTAAAGAACAATCTATTTCTATTACAGGGGCTTCAACTCTTTCTGATAATGAAGTTGAAAAAATGGTTAAAGATGCTGAATCAAATGCATCTGTTGATAAAGAAAAAAGAGAAAAAATTGATTTAAAGAATCAAGCTGAAACTCTTGTTTATCAAACAGAAAAACAGTTAGGTGAGCTAGGGGACAAAATTGATGCTCCAACTAAAGCTAAAGTTGAAGAAAAAAGTAAAGCATTAAAAGAGGCAACTTCTAAAGAAGACTATGAATCTATGAAGAAATTATTAGAAGAACTTCAACAAGAACTATATGCTGTCGGTTCTTCTGTTTATCAACAGCCAGGTAATCAACCTCCAGCATCAGATAGTCCAGATTCAAATGAATCAAATGATAAAGGTGGGGATGATGATGTAATTGATGCAGACTTTACAGAGACAAAAGATTAAATAAAATATTTATTTAGTTCATTTGCTACCCAACGAGAACATTCAGGAGCAAGTAAAAATCCATTTTTATAGAAACCAGTACATATGATTAATCCATTTTCCAAATTTTTTTGAATAGGTGAGGGTTCGCCTTCTGGTCTTGATCGAATACCAAACCACTTTCTTGTTACTCTTTCCTTAGATAGCCAGTTAGGTTTATTCTTAACGAAATCAGTAAGTTTTTCGAAAACATTTTCTTCTGGTTTTTCATGATATTCATCGGTAGAACCAATGATAATTTTATTTTTTGTCAAACGAATTATGTTTTTGCCATCAATGTTGAAATGTTTTGGAAGGGATAATAAATTAACTTCATTTAAGCTTGTACAAACTTCTATAGCTTGTCCTAAGACTGGCTTTAATTGGATTTTATGAGGATTGTCTACTATCAAATTTATTGCATCGAGAGAATTACATAAGATAATTGCGTCAGCTTTGATTTCGTTATTCCTTTTTGAAGTCGCAATCCACTGTCTATTTAATTTTCTTATTTTTATTATTTCATCTTTTAAAAAATTTATTTTTTTATTTTTTAGGTAAATATTTAATGTATTTAATAATACTTGAGGATCTATTCTCCCATCTTTGTGAGAAATAATTCCTTTAACATTTTTTGTTTTGAAAGACTTATTGATATTCTTAATAACAATTGAATCTTTTTCTAAAATTTCAAGTCCTTGGTTTGTATTGTTTTTAACAAATTTCTCTAGCTTTTCAAATTTTTTATCATTTGTAGTCAATTGTATTAATGGTTTTTCTATATGTAATTCTGTATTAAACTCTTGGAATAATTTGATCCATTTTGGCCATAATTCAAGGCTTTGTTTTCTAAGTATCCAACCTCTACCATTTCTTTTTTGATATATATTTCCCATTAAGAGACCCAATGCAGCACTACTACTATTTTTATCTAAAGCTGGATCTGCAATTGTTATTTTATACCCTAATTCGGACAGTTCTATTGCGTTAAACTTTCCAATTATGCCAGCACCCACAATCAGTATATGTGGTGCTTGAAAATTTTCTTTTAATCTTTTCATTGATATATTAGATGTACTTACTTATTTGTTTAAACAATTAAATTTTCTTTGGCACATCCCTCAATTATATTCAAAATTGTTTGTCCTGATCGTCCAGGCTTAGTAAGTCAGCTTACAAGCTGGATATCAAATTATGGTGGCAATATCAGGCACTCAGATCATCATACAGATCAAGATGCGGGTCTATTTCTTAGTAGGATTGAATGGAATAGTGTCCATTCAACAATTAATAGAGATGAGATTTACGATAAATTTCAAAAAATTGCAGTTGATATAAATGGAAAATTTAATATTAATTATTCAGATGAGATTCCAAATGTTGCTATTTTTGTGAGTAAACAAAACCATTGTTTAATTGATCTACTTTGGCGGGTAAGAAATGGTGAACTCAAAATGAATGTTCCATTAATAATTTCTAATCATCCTGACCTTGAAAGTATTGCGAATGACTTTAATGCACAATTTGTTTTTTTTGATAATGTTAATTCTTCGAAATCTGATGTTGAAGATCAGATTTTAAAATTAATCGAAAAATTTGATATCGATCTTGTTGTACTAGCGAAATATATGCAAATTTTGAGTGACTCTTTTTTGCAAAAGTTTTCTTCAATAATAAATATTCATCATTCTTTCTTACCTGCTTTCAAGGGTGCTCAACCATATCATCGTGCATGGAAAAGGGGTGTTAAATTAATAGGTGCTACAGCACATTATGTAACTCAAGATCTCGATGAGGGTCCAATTATTGAACAATGTACTGTAAATGTCAGTCATAGAGATGAAGTTGATGATTTGATTCGGAAAGGCAGGGACATTGAGAGAATTGCGTTGGCAAGGGCTGTTAGATTACATTTAAATCATCAAGTTTTTGTTTATAAAAGCAAAACTGCTGTTTTTGACTGAAAATAATTCTTAATCCTCTAATTCAATCTGAATTTGTCTTTCATAAATTGATTCTTCATTAAATGCTCTTGCTATCAGGAAACTTGCAATACAGCTAATGAGAACTGGCTTCATAATTAATAAATTTTTTGTTAATGCAAAAGCTAAAAACATTGCCGTGATTGGTGTTCTAGAGCAGCCTGCTACGAAAGCACCCATTCCAGCAAATATATATGTACTTGGTGCATGACCTGTTGCAATTTCTACCCAGCTTCCCATTATTAGTCCAATTGCTCCACCTAAAGTGAGCATAGGATAAAATAGGCCTCCGGGTGCACCTGATGACGCAGCTAAACCTGTTGTAATAAATAATACTAATACAGCTAAGATGGCAATTTCAATACTGGTATTTTGTTCAGCTATTATTTTTTGCAACTCATCTAAATTATGAAAAGTGCTTGGTAAGAAGGAATAGATAGTTCCTAAAATAAGGCCACAGATACTCATTTTTAAAACAAATTTATTTTTATACCATCGTTTTCCAAGATTTTGCATTAGAAGAATATACCTGCTATAAAGCTCTGCAAAAATCCCTACAATTACTCCAAGCAAAACCAAATAAAGAAAATCAATCGGTAAGAAAAATACGGAAGGTTCATATTCTTTTTGGATTAAAAATCCTAGGTTAAAATCAAATCCTCCTGCTTTAGGATCTAAACCTAAGGCTTGAATAATATCAGCAGAAGAATCCGCTATGAAGGTTGTAATCACAACTAATAATAAAATTACTGGTCGGGCTGAGTTTAATAATTCTTCTATTGCATAAACAAATCCTCCTAATGGGGCGCTAAAAACGGCAGCTATTCCAGCTCCGCCACCTGCAGCGACAATAACTCTTCTAAAAGCTAAAGGAGCCTTAAGCCATTTTGCCATTTGCCAAGCAACAGACCCTCCCATTTGCACAGAAGGACCTTCTGGACCCAAGGGGAAGCCACTACCAATGGCAATAATGCCAGATATGAGCTTTACTAATCCTACTTTCAGATTCATTGGAACTTTTTTATGCCTTAAGAATCCCATTATTTGACTGACTCCTGAACCTTTTGCCGCTGGAGCAATATTTTTAATTAGAAATCCTGCTAAGGCACCTCCAATAGCTCCAAAAATTGGTAGAACTGTAATAGATGGAAATTGGTCTAATAATGTCAATCTCCAATTGTTAATAAAATAAATTCCAGTTTTAAAAAATATGCTTGTTATCGAAGCTCCTAAACCTGTCAATAAAAGTGATATGACGACTACAAAAGACCTTTGTTTGACTAATTTTTTAATGCTTCGAGAAGAGTTATTGCCTGTCTTTCTAATATTTTCTTTTATAAGGTTTTGCATATTTTATGCTTACTTTGACAAGCTGAAATCGCGTATTTCATCAAATTGAAGATAGCGATAAAGTTCATCTGAATATGGATTTATTTTATTTTTAGTAATATCTTGATATTCTTCTATTTCAGGAATTTTTCCAAGAAGTGCACAAACTGCTGCTAATTCAGCACTTCCTAAAAATACTTGAGCATTTTTCCCCAACCTATTGTCAAAATTTCTTGTACTAGTAGAAAATACTACTGATCCTTCATCTACTCTGGCTTGATTTCCCATGCATAAAGAACAGCCAGGCAATTCTAATCTTGCACCACAATTTTCAAATATTTTATAGTAACCTTCATTTTTTAGTGTTTCCTCGTCCATTTTTGTAGGTGGACAAATCCATAGTTTTGCTTTTAAATTTTTCACACCTTCAAGAACTTTTGCGGCAGCTCTGTAGTGACCAATGTTTGTCATACAAGAACCTATAAAAACTTCATCAATATTAGTATTTGCAACATCAGTAATTTCTTTCACATTATCTGGATCGTTGGGGCAAGCAACTATAGGTTGTTTAACTTGTGATAAGTCAATTTCGATTATTTCTTCGTAACTTGCATTCAGATCTGGTTGAATTAAATCAGGTTTCTTTAACCAATTTTTCATATCATTAATTCTTCTTGATATAGACTTTGAATCTTCATAATTGCTTTCAATCATTTTTTCTAGAAGGCAAATATTGCTTTTTATGTATTCTTGTACAGTTTCCTTTGATAAAAGTATTGTACTGCCAGCACATGAGCGTTCTGCAGTCGCATCAGTTAGTTCAAAAGCTTGTTCAAGTTTTAAGTTAGGTAATCCTTCAATTTCCATAATTTTTCCGTTAAATATATTTTTTTTATTTGCTTTTTCAACAGTCAAAAGTCCTTTTTTAATCGCGAAGAGGGGGATTGCATTCACTAAATCTCGTAATGTTATGCCTGGTAATAAATCGCCCTTAAATTTTATGAGTACTGATTCTGGCATGTTTAATGGCATTGATCCTATCGCAGCAGCAAAGGCAACAATGCCTGAGCCTCCAGGAAATGAAATTCCAAGAGGGAATCTAGTATGACTATCTCCACCTGTACCAACAGTATCAGGAAGGAGCATTCTGTTAAGCCAGCTGTGTATTATTCCATCTCCAGGTTTTAGAGCTACCCCACCTCTTTGAGATATAAAGTCAGGTAATTCTTTGTGTGTAAGCAAATCTACCGGTTTAGGATATGCAGCTGTGTGACAAAAACTTTGCATAACTAAATCTGCAGTGAATCCTAAACAAGCTAATTCTTTAAGTTCATCCCTAGTCATTGGCCCAGTAGTATCTTGACTTCCAACTGTCGTCATAATTGGTTCACAGGTCATTCCAGGTCGAACCCCCTTTAAACCGCATGCTTTACCTACTATTTTTTGTGCTTGCGTAAAACCTGAATCAATTTCTTTTGGATTTTTTGGCCGGATAAATATGTCACTAGGTGGATAATTTAATTTGTTTCTAATCTTGTCTGTGAGTGACCTCCCAATCATGAGATTAATTCTGCCTCCAGCTTGAATTTCATCAGTAATTGTTGATGGACACAAGTCGAATTTACTTATTACTACTTCAGAATTGGTATTTTTTTCAATTTTTTTAATAACACCCTCATAAGGAAATATTTTTATTAAATCTCCTGTTTTCATACGAGATACATCAGCCTCTATCGGAAGTGCTCCTGAATCTTGTGCGGTATTAAAAAAAATAGGAGCTATTTTGCTACCAATTATTATTCCTCCGGTTCTTTTATTGGGGACAAAAGGGATATCTTCTCCGATATGCCATATCAGTGAATTTATAGCTGATTTTCTTGAACTTCCTGTACCTACTACATCTCCAACATATGCAATTTGTACCTCTTGCTTTTTAAGATTATCAAGAATTTCTAATGCATCTTGTTTTTTAAATTCGAGCATAGCCAATGCGTGCATTGGTATATCTGGACGTGTTGTAGCATGAACAGCAGGAGATAAGTCATCTGTATTTGTTTCCCCATCAATTTTGAATACTAGACAAGTAATTTCTTTCTCTAGAACTTTTTTACTTTTGAACCATTCTGCATTTGCCCAACTATTTACAATCTCTTTTGCATAAATATTATTTTGGGATAATTCATAAATATCATTCGCTGAATCGTAAACAAGAATGATATTTTTTAAAACCTCTGCCGCTTTTTTAGCTAGTAAACTTTCCCCCTCTTTAAGTATTTCAATCAGAGAATTAACATTATATCCACCTATCATTGTGCCCAGTATTTCAATTGCTTTTTCAGGATTAATGTATCTGCAATGTTTATCACCTTGAGCAATTGCTGTAAGCCAGCTTGCTTTCACATAGGCTGCTTCATCCACTCCTGGGGGGACTCTATTCATAAGCAAATCTAGTAAATATTTACTTTCGTAATTTGTTTCTTTCTCTAATAATTGCGTAATACAATTTGTTTGTACTGCATTTAGTGGTAATGGAGGTATGCCTTTAGAGGCTCTCTCAATTACGTGATCTTCATAATCTTTGAGCAATGTTTCCAATTTCTTCATTTGTAAGGTTTAATGCCTAATCTATTGTTATTTTTAATATTAATAAGAAGAGTATTCATAAATGCTTTTTTAAATATTTAAACTTCTTAATTATTTAATGCCGACTTCATCCAATAATCAATCTTTAGAGAAAACATCTGATTTGCATGTTGTAGAAACTCGTCCTTTAATACCTCCAAGCAAACTACATAAAGATATCCCTTTAGATTATACCTCTGCTGATACTGTATCTAATGCTAGAAGGTCAATACAAAATATTCTACATAAGAATGATCCGAGGCTTTTAGTCATAGTGGGACCATGCTCGATACATGATATTGAGGCTGCTAAAGAATATGCAGAATATATTCAGGAATTTAGAAAAATTTATAAGGATAAATTAGAAATTGTAATGCGAGTATATTTTGAAAAACCAAGAACTACAATCGGATGGAAAGGATTAATAAATGACCCGCATTTAGATGGTTCATATGATATTAATACAGGTTTACGAAGAGCTAGAAATTTATTATCTTATCTAGCAGCTCGCGGCATACCTTCAGCTACAGAGTTGTTAGATCCAATTGTTCCGCAATATATTGCTGATTTGATCAGTTGGACAGCAATAGGTGCAAGGACTACTGAAAGTCAAACTCATAGAGAAATGGCATCAGGATTATCTATGCCAATAGGTTTTAAAAATGGTACAGATGGCTCTTTCGATACAGCTATTAACGCGATGCAATCAGCTTCCAAATCTCATCATTTTTTAGGTGTTAATGATCAAGGTTATGCTTCCATTGTTAATACTACTGGAAACCCAGATGGTCATATAGTTTTAAGGGGGGGGGTCAAAAGGAGTCAACTTTGAGAACCATCATGTCAAAAGTATTTCTGCGGAATTAAGAGCAAATAATCTTCCTTTTAAAGTTATGATTGACTGTAGTCATGGAAATTCTCACAAAGACTATAAGAAGCAATCTCATGTTCTAAAAAATGTCGCAGATCAGATTAAGAAAGGCGAAAAAAATATTTTAGGAGTTATGCTTGAAAGTCACCTTAAGGAAGGTAATCAAAAACTTACAAAAAGAGAGGATCTTGAGTATGGGAGAAGTATCACTGACGCTTGTATAAATATAGATTCAACAAAAACTTTGCTTGAGTTTTTGTATGATTCAATTTTGTAATTTATAAACCCGTAATAAAAAAGTTAAAGCAGAATGCAGTAGCAATTGGCACTATAAAATTATCTATTCCTAATATACTAAATTGTTCAAGAACGGTAGCAAAAAAAGCAATGGTAAGAAAATTGATATTAAATGTATATTTCTGGAAAAAACTTAAACTAAAAACTACTATCAAGCTTGTAAGGAACATAGTTAATGTTCCCAATATGGATTTTTTTTGGCCAAAAAAATTCCAACTTTTTGATTGAAAGTTCCCCCCAATTAATCCTGCAAAGCCATCTCCAAATGTCATTATAAAAAATCCAGTAATCAGTGCTGTAGGGTCTTTATTCCAATAAAGGTAAATTAAAATAAATAAACTTAGACAATAAAATAATGTTCCATAACTTTTTCTTTCTACATCTTCAATAGTTGGGAATAATTTAGATTGATAATTTATGAAAGTTAATAATGAAACAAGTCCAGTAAAATATAGTGCAGAATTTTGATCAATATTTAAAAATTTTGCCAAAGGAATTAAAGGTCCTATTCCAATATGAATAATTTTTCTAATTGCTTCTTTATTATTTGGATTATATCTTTTATAAGATACTGATATTAAAAAGATAAAAAATATATAAATTACAATAAAAGCAAATTTTAACAAATTAACTATGCTGCTTTTTGATGAGTGGTCATTACTCTTAGTTTTAATATTGCTTTTGCTTCAAGTTGCCTAACTCTTTCTCTAGATACATTTATTTGTCTTCCTATTTCGGCTAGTGTTAAAGGCTCTTCTCCATCTAGGCCAAATCTAAGCTTCATAATTTTTTGTTCTCTTTCATTTAGTTGCGCAAGCCAAGTCCCTAAATGTTCTTTTTGGATAGTTCTATCCATACCCTCCATAGGCTCTTCTCCATTTGGATCAGGAATAAGTTCGCCAAGAGTACTACGATCTTCCTCGCCTCTTGCATGAGCATCAAGAGATGCGCATGGTGCACTTTGCGAGATTAAGTCTTCTAAATCTTTTTGCTCAATACCCATTGCGTTTGCCATCTCTAATCTGGTTGGTTGTCTACCAAATTTATGAGATAATTCTCTCGAAACTCTTCTCATTTTGGATAATTTTTCACTTATATGAATTGGCAATCGAATTGTTCTAGCACTATTGTCAATAGCTCTGGTCATTCCTTGCCTTATCCACCAATAAGCATAAGTAGAAAATTTATATCCCATTGCAGGATCAAATTTATCTACAGCTCTTTCTAATCCAATTGCACCTTCTTGTACCAAGTCTAATAACTCCAAACCTTGATTTTGATACTTCTTAGCAACAGATACTACAAGTCTTAAATTGGCTGCCATCATTCTATCTCTCGCTCGTTTCCCAATTTTAATTAGATGGCGATTTCTTCTTGATCTTTCGACTGCAGGAGTTTCTAGCAATTTTTTCATGTTTTGAACATGATGAGCTAGCTCGATTTCTTCTGCTGCAGTAAGTAGAGGAACTCTCCCTATGCTGCTTAAGTAATGGCCAATAGAATCTGAAGCAAGTCTTGTAGATTTTTTTTGGCTTTGTTTACCAGCTAAGCTGGATTTTGTTTTGCGAGTTTTCCCCGCAGTATTTGGTAATCTAGGTTCTTCAATATTATTTTTTGAAGAACTATTTCCAGATTCCAGAGGGATCCCCATCACCCTGGCCTCCTAAAACGGATTTTTTAAAAGCTAGCACTGAAATCGAGATAAAAACTACTTTTGCGTTGAAACTTTAAAGACAAATTAAATTAATTTTATTATTATTTACCCAAATCTATTGATATGACTGGGTTTTATAGAAATATAAAATTTTTAAAAATATTAAGTAATTTTTTGAAATGTTATAAAAATCAATATAATTATAAATTCTTAATTAGATCAATTTGAGATCGATTTGAATTTCCGCTTTTTTTTTCGTAATTCCCATCTTTATTCATTTCCCATGAGTAATAATTATCATCAATATAAGTTTGCAAAAGATCATATAGTCGAGATTTCAACTTTAAGTCTTCTATAGGTGTTACGGCTTCTATTCTTCTATCTAAATTTCTTCTCATCCAGTCTGCACTTCCAATGAACACTTCCGAATCGTTGTTATTGTAAAACCAAAAAATTCTAGAATGTTCAAGAAAATGACCAATAATGCTTTTTACAGTAATATTTTCACTTAAATTCTCTCTTTTAGGATAAAGACAACAAACACCTCTAATAATAAGATAAATTTTAACTCCCGTTTGAGAAGCAGAATAAAGCAATTTAATAATTTCTGGGTCTACTAATGAATTCATTTTTGCAATAATTTCAGCTTTCTCTCCCTTTTTTGCATTTTCTATTTCTCTATTAATTAAATAGATGAATTTCTTTCGTAGTGATGTCGGAGATACTAATAATTTCTCAAAAGTATTTTGTTTAGAGAATCCTGATAAGTAATTAAATAATTCAATTAAATCGGATGAGATTTCAGGATTTGTTGAAAGTAACCCTAAATCTGTATAAAAAAGAGAAGTGTTTGAATTATAGTTTCCAGTTCCGATATGAAAATAGTTTCTTAATCTTCCTTTTTCTTTTCTAACAATTAATGCAATTTTTGTATGTGTTTTAAAGCCTAGTACTCCATAAACGACATGAATGCCGGCTTGTTCAAGCTGCTTTGCCCATTGAATGTTGTTATCTTCATCAAATCTTGCTTTGAGCTCAACAAGAGTCATTACTTCTTTCCCATTTTCAGCGGCTCTCATCAAAGCTTCAATAATGGGAGAATCCTTTGAAACTCTATAAAGGGTAATTTTAATAGCTAACACAAGCGGATCATCAGCGGCTTTATTGATAAATTCTTCCACTGAAGTTTTAAATAAATCGTATGGGTGATGAAGAAGAATATCTTGTTTTCTAAGAATGCTAAAAATAGAGTTAACTTTATTATTAGAGGTGTCCAGTGATTTTAATAATGGATGTGTTTTCCCAATTAATAAATTTTCTTTTAAATCATCTCGGTTAATTTTTGTTAGATAATTCAAATCGTCCAAGCCCAATAAGCTTTTGCAAAAGTAAATATATTCTTCTGTTATTCCAATACTTTCAATAAGTAATTTTAAAATGTTATTAGGAATATTTTCCTCTACCTCTAACCTGACTACATCGCCCCCTAATCTCCTTTTTTGCAAGCTTTGTTCGACGGCTATAAGTAAGTCGTCAGCTTCAAGTTCTTTTAATTCTAAATCTGCGTCTCTTGTCACTCTAAAAAAAGAATAACTAAGACAGTTCATCCCATTAAATAATGCATTAATATTGTTTCCAATCAAGTCTTCAACAGTTATAAAATAGTGCTTATTCTCATCTTCAGTTTCAATAATTTCGTTTGGAATTAGTATAAATCTGCCAATATTTTTTGTTGGGATTTTTATTCTTACAAATTGATTTTTAGATTCTTCTCCATCATTAATAAGAGCTGCCAAATTAAGACTTAAATTACTTATAAAAGGAAATGGGTGAGCAGGATCAACAACTAATGGGGTTAACAAAGGAAAGATTGAAGATAGGAAATAATTGTTACACCAATTTTTTTGATTTTCATTGAGTTCATGATATTTTTTAATGAAAATTCCTTCATTCTTGAGTTCAATATTTAATTCATTGTTTAAATAGTTTTCTTGCAAAGTTGTGAGGCACTTTACTTCTTTGTTTATTTTTTTTAATTGTTCTTTTGGCGTGAGTCCATCAATACTTTTTTTTCTAATCCCTGCTTCAACCTGAGCTTTTAGTGAGGCAACTCTAACCATAAAAAATTCGTCAAGATTATTACTGAAAATTGAAAAAAATTTAATTTTATCTAGTATTTTGTAGTCTTTCTCCATCCCAGTAAGAAGTACTCTTTTATTAAAATCGATCCAACTTAATTCTCTATTAATGTAATTATTAGGTTCGTATTTCATTATGGCGATTTTATTTATTAATTATATGAAATTTTGTTATTTTTTCCTTCAGCAATAAGGTATATCATAAATAGTAAAATAATTGACCCTGCAATAAATGGTGATCTAGGACCAAATTCGTCATAAACTCTTCCAGCCATTGCTATTCCCAAAACTCCACCAAGACTTTGGAGACCTTGCAAATTACTAAGTATTGAGCCTTGGTTATCACCATCTAATTTTTTTGATATTAATGCTCTTAATGTAGGTGTGATTAAACCTGCCCCAACAGCTAAAAAGGAGACGGCAGAATAAATATTTACTGTAGCATCTTCTTTAGGGGAAGTTATCAGAAGGATACATGCTAAAAGAATAAATCCTGAACCAATTAAGGTTAATCTCATTTCTCCAAATTTTTTTACTAGAGGACCAATTAGTCCTCCTTGTACGATTATTGCTATTACTCCAACTACCACGAGAGTTCCACTTGATGCTTTAGTTGTCCAATTAAGAGATTCTTGTAGGAAAAATATTAAAATATTTGTTAGTCCAGTAAAAGCTATGAAATATATAAAAAAAGCTAGAGATAATTTTCTAATTTTTTCTTCTTTAAAAACTTTAAATAATTGTTTTAAAGGGTTTTTTATAAGTTGTTTCGATTTGTTTAATTCATTTTTGGGCTTAGTTTCGGGTAAATAAAAGAATACAAGCATAAAGTTAATAATTGGAATTATTGAAGCTATTATTACTGGGATGATAAAATTATTATTAGTATTTTTAGCAAAAATTACAACGAATATATTCCCTAAGAAAAAACTTAGACCAAATGCTACCCCAATAAGTCCAAATGTTTTTGCCCTTTTTTCAGGGCTAGAAATATCTGCAAGAATAGTAGTCGCAGTTGCTGCAGTTCCACCACTAAGACCATCTATAAGTCTTGCAATAAATAACAAAAATAAGGGGATCGTAGCTATTGAAGTTGACCAATCAAATAAAACTGTAAAAGATAAAATTGATATTCCGATAATTGAACCAGTTATACAAAAAAGAGTTACGGGTCTTCTTCCATATCTATCGCTCATAAGGCCAATAAAAGGAGAAGCTGTAAATTGCGCTAATTGATAAGTACAAGATAGTAAACCATAAGTACTAGCTTTTGAGTCAAAAAGTAAAACAAAAGAAGGTAAAATTGGCAGAAGAATACTTTCGCTTAATCGATCATTTAGGAGAGTTACAAAAGCACTAAATAAAGTGAATTTTCTACTTGACTTGAATAAACTTTTATTCACGATATTTACATTCAATTCGATTTTCATCTACTACCATACTTGTTAATGGAGATTAATGTGCCCGGTATAGTTTATTTGGTGGGAGCAGGTCCCGGAGACCCTGAGCTGCTAACTTTAAAAGCTTTAAAACTTATCAAAAGTTGTGATGCTTTGGTTCATGATGCATTAGTTTCTGCTGAAATTATTCAAGAAACTAGCGAGAATACTGAAATATTTAATGTAGGTAAAAGGGCTGGCAAGTGTTCCGTTTCTCAAACTGACACTAATACACTTCTTGTAAAATTAGCAAAGGAAGGAAAGAGTGTTGTAAGGCTCAAAGGGGGTGATCCATTTGTTTTCTCAAGAGGAGGAGAAGAGGTAACTTTTCTTGAAAAAAATGGTATTTTAGTTGAAATTGTGCCTGGTATTACTTCCGGTATAGCTGCTCCAACATATTTTGGGATTCCATTAACTCATCGAGAAGCAGGAAGCTCTATAACTTTCGTTACTGGTCATGAAGATATTAATAAGGACAAAAAGAGTGTTAATTGGAGAACTTTAGCTAAATCATCCGACGGTTTAGTAATTTATATGGGTATTAGAAATATAGAATTTATCACTAAAGAACTAATTTTAGGTGGATTAAATGAGCATACCAAATGTGCTGTTATTCAAGAAGCAACTTTGCATAATCAAAAATGTTTGATTTCAGAATTGGGGAATCTAGCAGAGACAATTAGGAATAAAGGTTTTACTGCACCATCAATAGTTGTTATTGGAAGTATTGTTAATTTTAAAGTGAATAACTATATAACTAACCTATCAGATGCTTCTTTGCCAGAGAAAAAATAATACTATTTATACAATAAATCCCACAAATACTTTGGATCAAAGATTGTTGTAAATTTTATATCATTAACTTTATTAATTTGCCTACAAGATAAACTATTAATTGCAATTAAAATATCATTTTTATAGAATTTTGGTAAGATAAATTCTTCCTTTATTATTTTTAATTCTAAAGCTTTTTTAACCATAATTCCTTGAAGACATCCACTTTCTTTTCTTGGTGTAATCCATGTATTATTTCTTTTTAGTAAAATATTAAAAGTGCTGCCACAACACAATTCATTTGCTGTATTTAACATTAAACAATCATCAAATAATTTTTTATTAGCTTCTATTAATACTTGTATGGATTGATTATATGAAAAAGTTTTGCATTGATTAATTAAACTGTATTGATTTCTTTTTTCTGTTTTACTAATAAATGCACTTATTGGAGAAAAATTAGGTTCTATAAGATAAAATTCAATCCATAAATTATTGATATCATAATCTTGCTGATTTTTATTAATTCTTATTGATCTGCCTTTATTCAAACCTCTGCTGTAATTAATCCTTATTGATCCAAATTGATCGTTTTTAAGAGATAATTTTTTTATACCTAAGCTAATTATATCTTTCAGATATGATTTATTAATATTCAAACTTATATTTAAAACTCTACTGCTGTTTTCTAGTCTTTGAATATGTTCGTCTATTAAAATAGCATTATTATTTTTTATTAAAACAGTTTCGAAGATTCCATCACCAAATTTTAGACCTCTATCATTTGCTGAGATATAAATATTTTCAATATCTAGCCATTTATTTTTATGCCAACCTATGCTTATTGTCATTTCAACGAATCAATTAAAGGCAAAAGTTTCCACTTTAGTTCCTCTGTTTCAGTTTGTGGATCAGAATCACTAACTATGCCGCAACCAGCAGATATATTAATTTTTTTATTTTTTACTATAAAAGATCTTATAAGTATATTGCTATCAAACTCTCCATTCCAGTCAACCTTGATAAATGATCCGCAGTAAGGTCCTCTTGAACTTTTTTCTATTTCAAATAGTCTTTGGCAGGATCTTAATTTTGGAGCGCCGGTTATAGAGCCTCCAGGCCAACAAGCAGTTAGTAAGTCAACCCAGCTTTTAGTTCTTTTTAATTTTCCTTTAATTACAGATGTAAGATGGTGTACTTTTAAATAGCTTTCAAGTTTCAATATTTCTGGTACCTCAATACTTCCTATTTCGCATACTTTGCTTAAATCATTTCTTAACAGGTCCACAATCATAATATTTTCAGCTCTATCTTTTTCGTTAGTTATTAAATCTATAGCATTTAAAGCATCTTGATTTAAATCTTGATGTCTGGCTCTTGTGCCTTTAATAGGCCTTGATTCAACATAACCTTCTTTGTCTATTTTTAAAAATCTTTCAGGGGAAGTTGATAATACTGCCTCATTTATACCTTTTGAATTATTTATAATAATTCCGCCAAAGGGGGCCTGCAATTTGCTTCTTATCTTTGAATATATACTTAAAGAACTATAAGTTTCTAAAGCTTCAACTTCACATTGTGCAGTTAGATTTGCTTGAAAAATATCTCCTATTGATATTAATTGTTTAACTTTTAAAATATCTTGTTGAAATTGTTTGCTTAATTCTTTTAAATTAATTTTTGAAAAATTAAATTTTATGTTATTAATTGTAGATTTTTTTTCTCTTTGAATATCAATACCAGAAATGATATTTTCATATTTAATTAATTCATCAGAGTTAGTCCCCTCAAGAATTATTTCATTTGAAACTAGATTAAATTTAATAATTGGATCATAAGATGCTATCCATAAAGTCGATATTTCATTATTTTTCCATGGATTTTTTGGTTCGATGTATGCACCCGCCTCAAAGTTTAACCATCCAATCCAAAATCCTTTCTCAATTTTTTTTAATTTTAAAAATGGATTATTTTCACTATCTAAATTAGATATATCTCTTGAGCAAATAATTTCTTTTGGGTTGACTCCTAAAAAAGACCATTCACCATTTTCTTTGCCATCACTATCTAACCATGACAATCCATGGTCGCCAAATTTTAATGCAAAATGATTAGCTATCAATTCTGGATCGAGCCATTTAGATAGTTTTTTTGTTTTAATTTGCATTCTTTTTCAGTTTCCATTTTCTGTAGGCAGTTTGTCTAATTCTGCAACTATCGCATTTTCCGCAAGGTTCTAAATTTCCTGAATAACAACTCCATGTTTTTTCTAGAGGGACATTATTATCAAAAGCTAATTGAATAATATCTTCTTTATTTAAATCTATTAAAGGTGTCCAAAGTTTAATTGGATTTTCTTCCCTACCACGTTTGTTGGCAAGGTTAGCTAACTCTTGAAACTTTTTAACGTAATCAGGTCTGCAATCGGGATATCCGGAATAATCTAATGCATTAACTCCTAAGCCTATTAAATCAGCATTTATCGCTTCGGCATAACTTAATGCAACAGAAATAAAGATTGTATTCCTTCCAGGTACATACGTATTGGGAATCGTATTTAGCTGAATACCATCAACAGGTAAATCCTTTTTTATATCTGTTAGAGATGAACCGCCCCATAAAGATAAATCAAGCTTTATTATTTTGAATTCTTCTATTTCAAAGTGTTTGGCTATTGTTAATGCGGAATCTAATTCTTTTTTATGTCTTTGCCCGTAGTCAAAAGATAAGCCAAATATCTTTGCTTTGTGGGATTTTGCTAAGCCTGTAACGGTAGAAGAATCTAAGCCTCCTGATAATAAAATTACTGCTGATTTGTTTTTTAAATTCATATAAACTATTTAATCTTTAAGTATTTATGTGTCTGAAGACTGAGTTTCCATTCAGGATTTTTTTTAACAAAATCAATTGTAAGGGAAAATCCATAATCGTTTTCCCATGCAGGCTGCAGATAATATTTTTTATTCAACTTATGAAAATTGCCTTTTTCGGATAATTTCTTTATTTTGTTAATTATTTCCTGCTTTATATCATTTGCAAAATCAATATCTTTTTGATTGTTGATAATTACTTTTAATTCATTACAATTCTCTAAAAAATAAGTTTTTGGTGGTAGGTGTCTTTTGGGGGATAAAGTAATCCAATCATAATTTCCTGATATTTCGTTTACTCCACTTGTTTCAATATGAATTTTTATTGGATTTTGTTCTCCTTTAGAAGTTTCTTTGTTTATAGCTTGACATAAATTATCTAAATTATGATGTAATGGCTCACCACCTGTGATAACTAAAAAAGATGCTCCTTTTTCTCGAGCCTTTTTTGTCTCATTTACAATTTTTTCGATTGATATTAAAGGATACTTTTTTTGATCCCAAGAATGCCTAGTATCGCACCATGAACATCCAACGTTACATCCGGCTAGTCTTATAAAAAAAGCACTTTTACCGGTATGAAAACCCTCTCCTTGTAATGAATGAAATTTTTCTACTAATGGTAAGAAATTTGTCATTATTTCATTCAACAAAAATAAGCAATATTAATTTGATTGAGCTATTTTTTCTTGAGACGCTTTTATTAAGCCTTTAAATAATGGATGTGGCTTTCCAGGTCTTGATAAAAATTCAGGATGGTATTGACATGCTAAAAAATAAGGATGATTTTCTAATTCAATTAATTCTACTAATCTGCCATCTGGAGACGTGCCACTAATTTTATAACCGGAATCTAAAAAACTTTGTTTGTAATAATTATTAAATTCATATCTATGTCGATGTCTTTCGTAAATAACATCCTCGTTATATAGTTCTTTACCAGTTGTATGCTTTTGAAGTCTACAAGGATAAACTCCTAATCTCATAGTGCCCCCCAAGTCAACAATATCTTCTTGTTCAGGCAATAAATGTATAACCGGATTTGGAGATTCAGGTTCCAGTTCAGAGCTTGATGCTCCAGGTAATTGAGCTACATTTCTTGCCCATTCTATTACTGCACATTGCATTCCTAAACATAAACCTAGAAATGGAATTTTATTTTCTCTAGCAAATTTTATTGCTGAAATTTTTCCATTCACTCCTCTATTTCCAAATCCTCCTGGAACGACAATTGCATCAACATCATTTAAAAAATTCTCGGCTGATTTTTCTTCGATCATTTCAGCACTCACCCAATGCAGATCTAATAAAGCTTTTTGTTCAATGCAAGCATGCCTTAATGCTTCCACTACTGATAAATATGCATCACCAAGTTCTATATATTTTCCAACTAAAGCTACTTTTATTGGTTGGCCGGGATTTCTAAGATTATGAATTATTTTTTCCCAATTTTCTAAATCACATTCTTTATCCTCGAGTTCTAGACACTTTAAAGTCTCTTTACATAAACCTTCTTTCTTTAAAGAAAGAGGAACAGAATAAATACTATCAGCATCTAATGCTTCAATTACAGAATTAAGATTAACTCCGCAGAAACCACTGAGTTTTCTTTTAAGACCTTCATTAATTTTTTTATCACTTCTACATACAAGTAAATCTGGTTGTATACCGATGGATCTTAACTCCTTAACTGAATGTTGAGTAGGTTTAGTTTTTATTTCGCCAGAAGTTTTGATATATGGAAGTAAAGTTACGTGTATATAAGCGACATCATTTTTATTAACATCATTTTTAAATTCTCTTATTGCTTCTAAAAATGGTAGAGATTCAATATCTCCTACTGTTCCTCCAATCTCAGTTATAACAATATCTGCATTGCTGTTAGCTGCTACTCTGTGAATTCTTTCTCTTATTTCTCTTGTTATGTGAGGAATAACTTGCACTGTACCACCGTTGTAATTCCCTCTTCTTTCTTTATTAATGACCGCTTGGTAGATAGATCCAGTAGTGACACTATTTAAACGAGTCATTGCAGTGTCAGTAAATCTCTCGTAGTGACCTAAATCTAAATCTGTTTCAGCTCCATCTTCGGTAACGAAAACTTCGCCATGTTGAAATGGACTCATTGTCCCTGGGTCAACATTTAGATAAGGATCTAGCTTAAGTATTGAAACGCTATATCCTCTTGATTTTAATAATCTCCCTAAGCTAGCCGCAACAATACCCTTACCAATACTTGAAACAACTCCTCCAGTAACAAAGACAAATTTTGACATTAAATATTTTTAATTAAGCACTACCTCCTTATATTTTATTTAAACAAAAAATTTATTGATCATCCATAAATAGTTTATTCATCAATTGTTATTTCAATATCTAATTCTTTTAATTGGGATTTAGATACATTTGAAGGAGCGTTTGTTAATAGACATTTTGCTTGCTGATTTTTTGGAAAAGCAATTGTTTCTCTAATTGAATCTACTCCTAAAATCAGCATTGTTATGCGATCTAACCCAAATGCTATCCCCCCATGGGGTGGAGCACCCATTTCTAAGGCTTCTATTAAAAATCCAAATTTTTCATCAATCTCTTTATCAGTAAGCCCTACTGTTTTCAGAACCTCGCGTTGCAAGTTCGCTTCATGAATACGTAAAGAGCCACCTCCTAACTCCAATCCATTAAGAACTAAGTCATAAGCATTGGCTATAGAGTTCTCAATTTCTTTTTTAAAGTTTTCAGAATCTTTAAACTTTATATTCTTTGGAGAACAAAAAGGATGATGTAAAGCTTCATATCTATTTTCCTCTTCATTTCTCTCAAACATCGGGAAATCAGTTACCCATAAGAAATTCCATTTATTTTTATCTATGAGATTTAAGTCTTTTGCGATGTATTGTCTCACTCTATCTAATGACTGGTTGACAATTTGTTTATCTCCAGCTCCCAAGAGGATTAAGTCTCCATCTTGTGCTTCTGCGATTCTTAAAATATCAGATATATGTTCTTCACTTAAATTATTTTTAATTGCCCCAATAGTCTCTAGCTCATCTCCTTTAACCCTTATAAAGGCCAAACCACCAGCTCCTGCATCTTGAGCTACTTGGAAGATATCACCTCCTGGTTTAATTCTTACGTTGCTAATATTTGAATTACCTCCTTTGACTGTTATGGATTTTATGGAACCTCCAGACTTGATTGCCTTGGTGAAAATATTAAAGCCAATATCTCCTAATACTTCTCCTAAATCTTTTAATAACATTTGATATCTAGTATCTGGTCTATCAGTGCCGTAATTATCTATTGCTGTTTGCCATGACATTCTTGGAAAGGCATTATCAAAATTAATATTTAAAACTTCTTTCCATATTTTTTTTATAAGTCTTTCATTAAAAGAAATTATTTCTTCTTCACTAATAAAGCTCATCTCAATATCTAATTGAGTAAACTCTGGCTGTCTATCTGCCCTTAAGTCTTCATCACGAAAACATTTTGCGATTTGATAATACTTGTCCAAGCCCCCAACCATTAAAAGTTGTTTAAATAGTTGTGGGGACTGAGGTAGAGCAAAAAATTCTCCATTCGAAAGACGGGCGGGAACAAGAAAATCGCGAGCGCCTTCTGGAGTTGATTTTGTAAGTAATGGAGTCTCTACTTCTGTAAATCCAAAATTATCAAGAAATTCTCTAGCAACTTTAATAATCTTATGTCTTGTTTTTAAATTTTCTAATAATTTTCCCCTTCTTAAATCAAGGTATCTATATTTTAATCTGAGTTCCTCTTTTGTATTCTCATAATCATGTATTGAAACTGGAAAAGGTAAGTTTTTTTTAATTTGGTTGAGAATTTGCAAATCTTTAACCTTAAGCTCTAACTCTCCAGTACTTAAATTTTGATTTATTGAATCTTTGGGCCTTTCATTAATAATTCCGCTAACCATTATTACAGTCTCATTTCTTAGAGTTTCTGCCTGTTTAAACAGATTTGCTCCATCATCGGGGTTAATTGTTATTTGTAAGAACCCACTATGGTCTCTTAAATCAATAAAAATTACACCACCATGATCTCTTCTTCTATCTACCCATCCACATAGATTAACTAATTTACCAATATCTGTATTATTGAGTTCTTTACAAATTTTGTTTCTCATCTAAGTATTATATATTTATCAATAACTTATAATAATTCTTTAAGGGTAAATTTAGTTAATAATTCTTTTTATAAAAAGACCTTTTTGTTATAACCCCTTTGAATTTCTTGCCTCTTATTAGTATTTGAACTTCGTTATTTATTAAGGCATGCGAAGTATTGATGTATGCAAAAGCTATAGCTTGTTGTTTAGTTGGAGACCAACTACCGCTAGTGATAGTTCCAATATTTTCTTCATCTTTAAGTACTGCGCAACCTTTTCTTCCTATTGCTTTACCTTCTATAGAGAGTCCGACTAACTTTTTCTGAATACCTATTCTTGACTGCTCTTCAAGAAATCTTCTGCCAAAGAATTCGTGATTATTTTCTAGATTTACTAGCCAGCCTAAACCTGCTTCATATGGAGAAGTTTCTTCATTAATGTCCTGGCCATAAAGATGCATGCCTGCTTCAAGTCTAAGAGTATCTCTAGCTCCTAAACCACAAGGTGCAACATTTTTGGAAATTGAGAAATCCCATAAATTAATTGCTGCTTTTTTAGATAAAAGTATTTCTAGACCATTTTCCCCGGTATATCCTGTCTTGGAAACGAAGATTTTTTCTTTAGGAGAAATATGTTCAAAAATTTTATATTCGCATCCAAAGTTAGGGATATGTGAGATCGATGATTCAATCCATTCTTCAAATAAATCGAATGAGTTTTCCCCCTGTAGTGCTAAAAGTACTTTGTCTTTTTTAAAGTTTGTTATCGAAATTTCATATTTATTTGAATTATTTTTTATCCACTGAAAATCTACTTCATATCTACTTGCATTAACTATTAATAATACTTCTGATAAGTCATTGTCTTGTATACCAAGGTCATAAATTATTAAGTCATCTATTATTCCTCCTTTTTCATTGAGCATTACTGTGTAAAGCCCCTGACCTTCAGAAAAGGAATATAAATTAGTAGGAAAAAATTTTTGAATATAATCTTTTGGATTGATTCCCTTAATAGAGATTACACCCATGTGAGAAATATCAAACAATCCTGCTGAAGATCTAACTGATTCATGCTCTTTGATTAATCCTGAAAATGATATGGGCATTTCCCAACCTGCAAAATCCACTAATTTTGCATTGGATTGAATATATTTTGAATACAAAGGACTTTTAAGCAAATCCATGAAATATTTAATTTTAATTTAGTATTTTTATACTTTAGTTTAGAAATTTTTTATTGCATATTTTCTAATGACAAAATTAAGCTTCTAAGTACTTTGGCTGCAACTATGCTACTAACTCCGCTTTTATCAATTTCTGGAGATAATTCCACAATATCTGAAGCCACAATTCTGAAGTCTTTTAAAGTTTTGAGGATTTCTTCAAAATCATTCCAAAAAAATCCTCCTGGTTCTGGAGTCCCCGTCCCTGCTAATAAACTGGGATCAAACCAATCTAAATCTATTGTTAAATAGATTGGAGACTTAGAGTATGGTAAAAGGGCTTGTTTTAATTCTTGGGCATTTCCGCCTGGATAAAAGTTAACTAATTGATTGTTATTATGCATAATTTGAAATTCTTCTTTTGTCCCACTTCTTATTCCTACTTGCAAAATTTTCTTTTTAGGCAGTACCTCTAAGCATCTTCTCATGGCACAAGCATGATTATGTTTATTTCCAATATATGATTCTCTCAAGTCTGCATGAGCATCAAGTTGAACCAATATCAAATCTGGATATTTTTTTACTAATGCTTCAATAGCACCTCTGGTAATAGAGTGTTCACCTCCAAGCATAATAGGACTAAGGCGTTTATTAATTAAAAAATTTGTTGCTGATTTAACCGATTCAATAACAGACTTTGAGTCATTTTTATCAATAAGTATTGACCCAAAATCAACATACATAATATCCTCTAAGTCTTTATTTAGTTGTGGACAATATGTTTCTAAACAAGAACTTACTTGTCTTATCGCTTCTGGGCCAAATCTAGCTCCTGGTTTAAAGGAACATGTACCATCATAATTAACTCCAAATATACCAATTGAGCAATCATTTGGGTTTCTTTTTGCTCCCATAAAAATCGCATTTTCGTTATCAAATAAATTGTTTATCATTCTATGAATTGAGTTCTTTTACAATTTTATTTGGCATCATTTTGAATGCTGCATTTTGAAAATTTAAGTTCCAAATTTCGCAACCTTTTTCTATTTTTAAAGCTTCATTACAATTTTGCTTTGATAAATTTAGATTTTCTCTAGAAGCGAATGTCCAACTCCAAATCCCGCTTGGATATATAGGCACAAAAGAATACATAGTTTCAGATACTCTAAATATTTTTTTAAGGGTTTTCAAAATACTTATGTGAATATTTTTGAAGGATTCAGGCGATTCACTTTGCGTTGCTAATATGCCTTTTTTTGTAAGTATTCTTTTACATTCTCTATAAAATGTATCTGAAAATAATAAATTTGAAAATTCTGAGGGATCTGAACAATCTATAAATATAACGTCGTAGAAATTATCTCTTGTCTTTTTGACCCATTTAACACCATCATCAATATGTATTTTTAATCTTTTGTCATTCCATGCTTTGCCTCCAATGTCTTTTAAAAAATTTTTAGATATTTTGATTACTTCCTCATCAATTTCTACCAAATCAATTTTTAATATTTGAGAGTATTTAACGCATTCTCTTGCAGTACCGCCGTCACCTCCACCAATAATTAGTACATTAGATTTTTCTTCAATGCTACTTAATGCTGGGTGTACTAGACATTCATGATAATATTTCTCGTCCTTTAATGATGTCATCCAACAACCATCTAGCATTAAAGCTCTACCATAATATTCATTTTCAATAACAACAATTTCTTGATATTTAGAGTTTTTTTTAATTAAAATTTTCCCATTTAAACCGAATCTTGATCCTTTATGATATTCGTCTATCCATTGGTTACTATAAGTCATTTCCTTTTTAAGAATTTTTTCTAATAAGTTTTTCCTTGGCTATTTGCCAAAGTCGTTGAAAATCTTTGGGAGTTTGTTTTCTAATATTATCTCCTGCATGTTGTTCAATGATTGAAAATCTGTCTAAAAATTTTTTATTAGTTCTTTGAAGAGCTGATTCAGGATTTATTTTTAAAAAGTTTGAGAGATTAAGAAGGGTAAAGTAAATATCCCCAAATTCAATTTTTATCTCAGAATCATTTTTACTTTTAATTGCTTCTTTTAATTCATTAATTTCTTCTTCTAACTTTTCAAAAATCTGATCAGTACTTTCCCATTTAAAACCATAGTCCTTAACAACATTTGTGATTTTATCTGTACTAACAGTTGGCGGTAAATTTTTAATTTTCAAATTTAAATTTCTACTAATTGATTCTTCCATTAGAGGTACTTCTTTGTCTGCATTTTTAATATTTTCCCAAATCTGTTGTGATTTTTGTAGAGATACTTTTTCTTTTTTGTTAAAAATATATGGATGTCTATTAATAATTTTCTTGTTTAGATTTTTTATAACATCATTTAGTTCAAATTCTTTTTTTTCGTATCCAATTTCAGCATGAAGCATTACTTGTAATAAAAGATCTCCTAACTCTTCACATATGTTATCTGCATTTTTTTCATATATCGCATCTATAAATTCACTACTTTCTTCATGTAAAAATGGGATCAAAGATATATGAGACTGTATTTTCTGCCATGGGCATCCCCAAGTTTTATCTTTTAATGATTTGACATTAGATATTAAGCTTTTAAAACTCTCCATAGTTTCTAAATCGGATTTTTTGGGCAATTTATATTTATTGTTTGGTGACATAGGATATTTTTTTATTAATTCAATTTTGCCTTAATCATGAAATATTTAAATACTTATTATAAATATTTCAACTTGATCTATTAGAATGATTTATTATAAGGGCGATTAGCTCAGCGGTAGAGCGCCTGCCTTACAAGCAGGATGTCCCTGGTTCGAACCCTGGATCGCCCATTTATCATTTTTCTTATGACTGAGATAGTTAATCTTTCAATCAGTCAAAGCGCTGCTTCAGAATTATCTAGGCAAGCTTCTTTTGGAGGTTCTCCTGGAGAAATGTCAATTGATTTGGTTGAGGATAAAAACTGTTCCGAAGGATGGATGCATATTAAATTAAAGCCTGGTACATGTAATGGATCCCCTATCTCAAGATCAGAAGGAGTAACTTTATATGCGGATGTAAAAAAGTTTAATTTACTGAAAGATTTAAAATTAGATTATTACGGTGATTTAAGCGGTGGTGGATTTCTTATTTCAACACCAAAAAATGCAAAACGTTGTTCCTGCGGTTCTGGCTTCAAACTTTTGTAGAATGAATTTGTTTTTTTTGCAAACTAATATTATTTGCATTAATTGGCTGCTATCAAGATAAAATAAACAAAAAGATTCTTGAAATAAAAATTTGCATATGACAGAGATGAATGATCAATTATCTTTAGAGAATTATTCACCTTTTGAAGTAGAGAAAAAGTGGCAAGAAAAATGGGAAAGTTTAAAGGCATTTAGTCCTAACCCTGAGGATGATGGGGAACCTTTTTGTATTGTTATTCCGCCACCAAATGTAACTGGATCTTTGCATATGGGGCATGCATTTAATACCGCTTTGATAGATGTTGTAGTCCGTTTTCAAAGACTTTTAGGTAAGAATGTTTTGTGTTTACCAGGAACTGATCATGCTTCAATAGCTGTTCAAACTATTCTTGAAAAACAATTAAAAAGTGAAGGCAAAACAAGTGAGGATATTGGAAGAGATGAATTTCTTAAAAGAGCATGGAACTGGAAAGAACAAAGTGGTGGAAGAATAGTTTCTCAATTAAAGAGGATAGGATATTCAGTTGACTGGACTAGAGAAAGATTTACTCTGGATCAAAAATTAAATGAGGCAGTTGTTGAGGCTTTTAATATTCTTTATAAAAAGAATTTAATTTATAGAGGTGAATATTTAGTTAATTGGTGTCCTGAGTCTCAATCTGCAGTAAGTGATCTTGAAGTTGAAATGCAAGAAGTAAATGGTCATTTATGGCATTTTAAATACCCTTTAATTTCTAAAAATGGTGAACAGTTAGATAAGTACTTAGAGGTCGCAACAACAAGACCAGAAACTCTTTTGGGTGATACTGCTGTTGCAGTTAATCCTGATGATGATAGATATAAAGAATTTATTGGTGTCAAAGTAAAAGTCCCTTTCGTTGATAGAGAAATACCTATTATCGCTGATTCACATGTCGATAAAGATTTTGGTACCGGATGTGTTAAGGTCACTCCAGCCCACGATCCAAATGATTTTGAAATAGGAAAAAGGCATAATTTAAGACAGATTAATGTAATGAATAAAGATGGAACTTTAAATATTAATGCAGGTAGATTTCAAAATTTAGATAGATATGAGGCTAGAAAGAAAATTATCAAAGAATTGGATAACTTAGGCCTTTTAACAAAGATAGAGGATTATAAACATACCGTTCCTTTTTCTGATAGAGGTAAGGTGCCAATTGAACCTTTATTGTCAACACAATGGTTTTTGAAAATGGATGATATCTCTCAAGGATGTCTTAATGAAATTGATTCTAAAAAACCATCGTTTATTCCGCAACGCTGGGAGAAAGTTTATAAGGATTGGTTAGAGAATATTAACGATTGGTGTATCAGTAGGCAATTATGGTGGGGGCACCAAATACCAGCATGGTACGTTTTAGATGACTCTCAAGACTCAATAGAACAAAATACCCCATATGTCGTTGCAAGGAATGAAGAGGATGCCTTAATCAAAGCTAATAAAAAATTTGGATTTAATATTAAATTGGTTCGTGATAAAGATGTTTTGGATACTTGGTTTTCAAGTGGTTTATGGCCTTTCTCAACTCTTGGTTGGCCAAATACAAGTGATCCGGATTTTAAAAAATGGTATCCAAATAATGTTCTTGTTACTGGTTTCGATATTATTTTCTTCTGGGTGGCGAGAATGACAATGATGGGGAATACTTTTACGAATAATATTCCTTTTAAGGATGTTTATATTCATGGTCTAGTTCGAGATGAAAAAAATAAAAAAATGAGTAAAAGTTCAAATAATGGTATTGATCCAATACTATTAATTGATAAATATGGTTCTGATGCTTTGCGATTTGCTTTAATTCGAGAAGTTGCAGGCGCTGGACAAGATATCCGGCTAGATTTTGATCGAAAAAAAGATACATCTTCAACTGTTGAAGCTTCAAGAAATTTTGCGAATAAATTATGGAATGCAACTAAATTTGTATTAATTAATAAAACTTCTAACAATAATTGTTCGCTTAATGAGAGTGATGAAACTTCTTTAGAGTTATGTGATAAGTGGATTTTATCGAAATTGAATCAGGTTAATACAAAGGTTGCTGCTTTGTTGAAAGAATATAAATTAGGAGAATCTGCGAAACTACTATATGAATTTACATGGAATGATTTTTGTGACTGGTATGTAGAATTTGCTAAACAAAGATTTAATAATAAAGAAAACAAAAATAGAAAAATATCTGAAAAGGTTTTAATGAAAGTGCTTAATGATATTTTGGTGATGATTCATCCTTTTATGCCTCACATTACTGAAGAACTTTGGCATGTACTGCAACTAAAACCAGATAAAGAATTATTATCTCTTCAAAAATGGCCAACCCAAGTAAATAAATTTGTTGATAATAAGCTTGATAATTCCTTTCATCAACTCTTTGAAATCATTAGATTGATTAGAAATTTAAGAGTTGAATTAGGCCTCAAGCCATCAGAAAAAGTTCCTGTTTACTTAATTTCAGATAATGATGAATTGATTTATTTTTTAAAAATTTTAGTTGATGATATTCAAACCTTAACTAAATCTTCTGAAGTATTTATTTTTAAAACTACTGCTGTTGATAAAAAAGAGTTTGCTAAATCTTTTTCTGGGATAATTAGTGATTTAGAGGTTTACTTACCTTTTAATGATTTTGTTAATATAGATGCATTAAAGGAAAGGTTAACCAAGGATTTAAAAAAGGTTACTATTGAATTAGATAATTTAAATAAGAGATTATCTAATAAAAATTTTGTTGATAAGGCTCCAAAAGATATTGTTGATGAATGTAGATTTAAATTAAACGAGGGTTCGTTACAAATGGAGAGCATTACAAAAAAACTTGAACTTTTGAATTGCGAATGAATATATTCTTAGAAAATATTTATAATTTGTCTTTTTTTTTTAATACTGGAATTGGTGTTTTTTCTTTTGTTTGCATTTATATTTTAATTGTTTTATTAATACTCCCAGCTTCTTGGTTATCTCTATTATCAGGTTTTTTATATGGTTCATATTTAGGATCAATTATCGTTTTCATTTCGGCTTCCATAGGAGCATCAGTTGCATTTTTTGTATCAAAAAGTTTTTTTGCAAAAAAGCTAAAAAATCTTTTTAGCCGTTATCCAAAATTAAGTGTTATGGAGAAAGTAGTAGAAAAAGGCGGACTTAAATTAATTTTTTTAGCGAGATTATCGCCGATATTTCCTTTCAGTATTCTTAATTATTTTTATGGTTTGAATAATGTTAAATTTAGAGATTTCGCTCTTGGTCTTCTTGGAATAATTCCAGGAACTTTTCTTTATTGCTCAATAGGTAGTTTGGCAAAAAGTCTGCAGGAGTTAAAAAATGCGCAATCGCCAAATAATTTTTATGTTTCTACCATTGGAGTTCTTTCAACGTTTTTAGTCGTATATTTCTTAGCTAAATACTCTAAAGAATATTTTGAAAACTCATAAGAATTTAATCTTTAATATTCCAATCTCTAATAGATGCAATTAAAATAAACCACAAAAGCCTAAATTTACCTAGTAAAGTTTTGTTGGCTTCTAATTCGATATATTTTGCTTGTCCGCAGGGTGTTTTTATGTAGTTGAAAATTGCTTTGTTTGTCATAAGTTTTACAAAAATTTCTAATAATTATATTTATATTTTACAGGCAAGATTTTAAGTTTTTTAATTAAAAACCACATTTTTCATTGACTACTTTGGTGAATATTATTTTTTAAAATTTAAATTTTTTCTCCAGCTTTAAATCCCCTAAAGCATTTGAATCTAGGAAACCTAAGACTAAAAGTCACCGCATCTTTGGATTTAGTTTTAGCATCAGCTCTGATTTCTACAAGTTGACCAATGAGATGATTACGTTTTGACCAATATTCTTCACGTTGGATATCACTAAATCCACTTCCGCAACTAAGACTGTATTCATATCCATCATCTTCCCCTTCTACCAGTATTGCTCCCAGTCTTCCTTTATTACGACCTGTGCCTTCCTCAACCGACACAACTTTTAAAGTGACTTCAATGAAAGGTTTTGCTTTTAACCAACTATGTGTTCTTTTACATTCATACATAGCGTAAGGATCCTTAATCATTACTCCTTCATATCCACCCTCCACGGCAGATTTATTCAGCTCTACAAATCTTCTCTGTCCCTCAATGGTGTCAAGATCTACATTTTCCCATTCAAGTGTTTGTATATGTTTTAGAAGCACAGAATGTTTTGCTACCCATTCCTTAACTAATAAGCTTCTTGTTGTTTGAATAGTGTTCCATCTACCTTGTTGGAAGTTTTCAAGGGGACATAAGTCAAATAGATGGAGAACTGCGTCTTTAGTTTGTTTGCCATCTTTTCTATGTACCTGTTTCATTAAATCCTGAAAGTTAGCGCTCATTACTTCACCATCTAGGACTAATTCATAAGGTGCAGGATCTTCTTTTAAGACTTTTTCTATTTCTGAGATAATATGACCAAAATTATGGAATTGTTTCCCATTACGAGAAAACATTTCTACTTTATTTTGTCTAATAATAGTTAAGACGCGTACACCATCTAATTTGATTTCAATTTGCTTTTTTCCTATCATTTTTTTTTCATGATTTGCACTGTCATGAGCTAAAGGACAAGAAAAAATAGGAATCGCATATTTGGGAAATTTCTTTGCTATCTTGTTTATTGTTTTTTCAGATACACCACATCTAAGATCTTTAATTAAAACTCGTCTATAAAATCCATTCCACTCTTCTTTTGTTGCAGATTCCATAGCCGTAAGAATTGCATCACGAGCAGCGTGACCAGTAAGTTCTCTTTGAATAAGCTTTTTGGCTAATTCTTTAAAATCTTTCCATAAAAAATTTTGACTTTTTTCATTCTCTTTTTCAGGAACAATTTTTACACCAAAAGTTACCAATGGATCAAGTGCCATGCTGATTCCTTCAAAAAAATCATCTAGACCTTCTTGCATTGCTTCAGAGATGATTTTTTCTTTATCTAATCTACTTGGGTGTAATTCTAATTGATGTATTATTTCTTCTTTAAACAATTCTTTTTGCCTCACAAGAAATTATTAATTCACTTTAGCTATTCTGTCTATTTTCCAGTCATTGTCAGTTTTTGCGAAAGTAAAATCTAATGGTAGCTCATCTTGTTTGTCTTCTGATTTTAAATTTAAAGTTATTATGATTTGATCCTCTTGGACTCTAGGTCTTCCTGATTTTAAATTTCTGTATTTATTGAGGTTTAAACTAGCTAAGAATTTAAGAAAGTCTTGGCGCTTAACATGAGTTTTATAAGTTTTTGTAGTCAAACCATAAGCTGCATCAATTCTGCCAGCAGCTATTTGATCAAAAAACTTTCTTACTAATGGATTAATTCCTCTGGCGCTTATAACTAATTTGACTGCATTAAAAGTCCAAAAAGAAACTAGTACCGCTCCGCCAACTAATAATGCTTTAATGCCGATATCTTTAACTAGTGCTGCATCCATGTTGATTTAAGTTTTTTATTACTTTAAGAAAAGAAATCGTTTTTGATGGCTTTTTTTGTCAAAATAATACTAATTTTAATCCATAATGCCTGTAATTCCTCTTTTACCTTTATTTCATAGATTTAATAGCCAATATTTTGAAAATTCTTTAGCGGTTAATAATCAACCTTTAGTAAAAGTTAGATGGAGTGATAATAGATTAAAAACTACTGCTGGTTTTTATAAAAGAAAACGAATTAATGGTCATTTAGATTCTGAAATTATCTTATCGAAACCTATTTTGAGTAAATTATCAACTAGTGAAATAAATAGTACTTTATGTCATGAAATGATTCATGCATGGGTAGATAGGATATTAAAAAAAAATGAGATACATGGCCCAAATTTCTTAGAAAAGATGAATGAAATTAATGAAAAAGAGAAGAATTTTCAAATTTCTGTAAGGCACTCATTTCCTATTGAAAGGAGGGAATTAAAATATATAGGAACTTGTCAAAATTGTGGTGAAAAATTTTTCTATAGGAAAAGAATAAAGAATATTGCTTGTAAAAAATGTTGTGTAAATTTCTTTAATGGATCATGGAATAAAAACTGTTTAATTTTGTTTGATTAAAAATATAAGATGTGTTTTTGTTTCTATATTTGGAATTATTTATTTTTTTAATGTAATTTATATTTTAAAAAGCATAATAATTTATGGATTCAAGGAGAATTAGAAATCTTAGAAATAGTTTTGATAGAAATATTGTTGATAAACAAGTTGATAAAATTTTTGAAACTGGAAGACAATTCGTTGATGGAGTATCTGGGGCTAGGCCAGGTAAAAGAAGGAACTCAGATTTTCAAGGAATAACAAGTAAGAGTGTTAAAAAAGTAGGAAAATGGGTGTCTGAAAAAGTGGATTTATTTTTTGATGAAGATAATGATGATTGGAATGATGAGAATTTTTACGATGATAACAGCGATATTAAGACATTTAGTAGAGAATCAAATTCTTATGAATATAATAAACCAAATTCAAAAAGACCTTTAGAAGCAATATCTTTAAGGCAACCAAAAAATTTACAGACAACTGAGCAAAAAAAATTACCTTATGGTAAAGAAAGTAAAGATGAAGATTGGCCTGATGAAACGGATTTCAAAGTTGAAAGATGGCAAAGAGCTTCAGAAAAAGACAATAATGTATCAAGAGACCAATTAAACCAACAGGGCCAATCAAAATTAAGAAATCTTCCTAGATCTAGAAGAAGAAGAATATAGATTTGCAAATTCTTTGATTCCAGAAGAACCTAGTAAACTTTCTAAATGTGGATTAAAAACTTCCCTAATTATTGTTAGGGGCTTTTTGTCACGAAAAAATCTATAATTTCTTGACCAGAATGGACCTTTAAAACAAAATTGATCTTCTAACCATTTTGAATTCACAAGTGAAATTCGATCAACTTCTCTAAACAATTCTGATCTATCTTGCGTCAAATTTTTCCAAATTGGTTCTTCTTTGGCTTTTAAATTTTCACTCACTTGTTCTGCATTCCACCAACTTTCAGCCCATGCTAAGTTTTTATTATTGTTTTTAATCCAAACTTGTCTTCTAATTAAAGGGCCAATTAATTGATTCAATTCTTTAGGACCCTCTTGACTGAATAGAGGATCTAATTGCATTGAAATTAATTTAATTTTTGTTTCTTGATTAGTTAATAGTTGTAGATGTCTAGTTGGACTTCCATCCCCAAGCAGCATTAATTTCCATGGACCAGATATTTTTGGGAGTGAATTTTTCACTAAAAAAGTAGATGCTTTTTCTTCCCATAATATTTTTGGGGATTTAAAAAGATTATTATTCAGTGCTATGACAGATTGCTTTTATGATGATAACTTTTTTTCAGCAAAAATCTTTGCCTTTTCTTTTTTTATCTCTTTTATTTTTAGCCAAACAAGTAATGCAGTTAAATCAGCTTTGCTAACCCCAGGAATTTTTGAAGCATCACCAAAATTTTTTGGCTTTATCTTATTCAAATTTTCTCTAGCTTCTAAAGATAATGTATCTATCTTTTCATAATTTATTTCTTGAGGAAGAGATTTACAGCTTTGACGATTTATTTGTTCAATGTTGTTTTTTTGTCTTTTGAGGTAACCCTCGTATTTAATATCTATTTCAACACCTTCCTGTATTGCTAAACCTAGATTTTTTTCAGTCAAATTATATTTAATTAGATCTGAATAATGGAAGTTTGGTCTTTTTAAGAGTTCTTTCAAAGTTGTTGAGCCTTTTATCTTAGATCCTGTGTCTAATTCAATTTTTTTTGATATTTCATTAGTATTTTTTAGACGGGTGTTATTTAATCTTAATTTCTCTTTCTCGAGGAGTTTCATTTTTTCTTGATAGGCCGACCATCTTTTTTCATCGATTAGCCCTATTTGATAACCTAATGGGGTTAATCTTCTATCTGCATTATCTCCTCTAAGAGTTAACCTATATTCACTCCTACTAGTAAGAACTCTGTAGGGTTCTTTGAGATCTTTGGAAATTAAATCATTGATCATTGTTCCTATATAGCTGCTTTCTCTAGTGAAGATTATTGGATCTTTTTTGTTTAGTTTTCTTGTCGCATTCACTCCTGCAACTAATCCTTGTGCTGCAGCTTCTTCATAACCAGTAGTTCCATTAATTTGTCCAGCACTAAATAAATATTCAATTTCTTTCGTTTCGAGTGATGTTTGGAGCTGCGTTGCAGGAATATATTCATACTCGACAGCATATGCTGGTCGCAACATTTTACATTCAGCTAATCCAGGTAAGGTTCTTAAAAGCTCTAATTGAATATTTTCTGGTAAACCTGTAGAGAATCCTTGAACATAAATTTCAGGGGTATTAATTCCTTCTGGTTCTAAGAAAATTTGATGTGATTCTTTATCAGCAAATTTAACGATTTTATCTTCAATAGAAGGACAATATCTTGGTCCCTTACTATCAATAAAACCTCCGTAAATGGGTGTTAAATGTAAGTTGTCTCGTATTAGTTGATGTGTTTTAGAAGTTGTTCTTGTGATATGACAACTAACTTGGGGCATATTATTTTTGATATCTGGGTCAAACGAAAAATATTTATCAGATGCAGTACTAGGTTGAATATCTAATTCATCAAAAATGATACTTTTTTTGTCAACTCTTGCTGGAGTTCCTGTTTTTAAACGTTCTGTTTTGATACCAATTTCGTGTAAGTTTTGAGTAAGACCTTGTGCTGCTTGTTCGCCCGATCTACCAGCTGACATTGATTTATTTCCTATCCATATTTTGCCTTCTAAAAAAGTACCGGCTGTGATGATTACTGATTTCGCTGAATAATAACTGCCAAAGAATGTTTTTACACCCTTTATTGTTTTTTTTACGATTTTTTTTGAATTCAATCCAAATTCTTCAGTTTTTGCAATATCCAGTTCAGTAATCATTGCTTCTTTCAAAGATAGATTATCTGTATTTTGAAGTATTTCTATCATTCGCTTTGAATATTCTCTTTTGTCGGTTTGAGCCCTTAATGCCCAAACTGCAGGTCCCCTGCTTGCATTTAAAATTCTTTTTTGTATTGCTGTTTCATCAGCTAATTGTCCAATAATTCCACCTAAAGCATCAACTTCATGGACTAATTGACTTTTTGCTGGTCCACCTACGGCAGGATTACATGGTTGCCAAGCAATCCTATCTAAATTTATTGTAAATAACGCAGTGGAAAATCCTAATTTTGCTGTAGCAATTGCAGCTTCACAACCTGCATGTCCGCCTCCGATAACAATAATATCAAAAGATTCATTAGTGGAATGTGGGACTTTCATTTAAGTGATTAATTAGCTATATTTCTAAATCTTGTATATTGTGGTTCAAATAATAATTTAACAGTATTTGTGGGACCATTTCTATTTTTGGTGATAATAATTTCTGCTATGCCTTTATCATCTGTTTCTGGATTGTAATATTCATCTCTATAAATCATACATACTAAGTCAGCATCCTGTTCTATAGAACCTGACTCTCTAAGATCACTCAAAAGTGGACGTTTATTGTTTCTTGATTCAACTCCTCTACTTAATTGGGATAAAGCAATTACTGGCACATTTAATTCTCTTGCCATACCTTTTAGACCTCTAGTAATTCTTGATAGTTCTTGTACTCTGTTATCGGGTGTTGTACCTTCCATTAATTGTAAGTAGTCAATTACTATTAAGCCAAGTTCTTTCTTTTGTTCGGCAATCAATCTTCTGCAAAGCGCTCTCATTTCAAGCACACTTAAATTTGGTTTATCGTCGATAAATATAGGCGTCTGACTTAAACTATCAATCCCTTCTCCCAGTAATGGCCATTGCTCTGGAGTTAGTCTTCCTGTTTTTAACCGGCCACTTTCAATTCCTACTTCTAAAGATAATAATCTATATGTAAGTTGTTCTTTACTCATTTCAAGGCTGAAGACACAGACAGGTAAGTCTTGAGATTTGGCAACGTTTCTCGCCATATTTAATACCATTGAGGTTTTCCCCATAGAAGGTCTACCTGCAACAATTATTAAATCACTTCTTTGAAATCCTTGCGTCAATGCATCTAAATCATAGAAAAGAGTTTTTATTCCCAACTCTTCCTTCCCAAGAGATCTTGCTTCTATCTCATTAAAAGTGGTTGTAAGTATCTCTGACGCTTGAATTAAACCTTTTGTTGGTTTTTCTTGACTAATTTCAAAAATTTTTTGCTCTGCTTTATCTAATACTTCATTGGTCTTTTGAGTTTGATCAAAGCCTAATTGAATAACTTCATTCCCAGATTTTATTAGTTGTCTTCTTATAAATTTATCGCTAATTAAATTTGCAACTTGTTCTATTGAAGCTGTTGAAGAAACATTTTCTACTAATTCAACTAATTTAGTATTGCCTCCAATCTTTTCGAGTGCTCCATTGTCAGCAAGCCATGCACTCATTGAAGTTAGATCTGTAGGTTTTCCTTGCGTATGCAGCATTAATGCTGTTTTATAAATCTCTTGATGAGCATTAATATAAAAGGCTTCTGGCTTAATCAAATCTGCAATTCTTCCTATTGCATCTGTGTCAAGTAGTATTCCACCTAGAACAAACTCCTCTGCTTGAATATTTTGTGGAGGTACTAAACCAGCATTTTCATTGGATCCATTATTAGGAAAAGGAATTGCTACCATATCTTTAAATACTTAGATATATACTCTGGCTTCTTTTAGAAATAATGCAACAAAGTTATTAACTTGTTACTTCAATGTTTACTTCCGCACTAACTTCTTGATGTAATTTTATTTTTGCAATAAAAGAGCCTAAATTATGAATATCCGGGACAGTTATGTCTCTTCTATCAATATCTTTTTTAGTAGATGCTTTTATAGCTTCAGCAACATCTCCATTAGTAACAGTGCCAAAAAGTACTCCATCTTCTCCAACTTGTTTCTTGATTGTAAATCTACCAATAGTTGCTAATGCGGTTTTAAATTCAATAGCTTCTTGTTTGACTTTTTCGGCAGCAATTTTTTCTTTTGCTCTTTTACGTTCAATTTGTTTCAGAATTGAAGGAGTGACATTAGCTGCTTTACCAAATGGTAATAAGAAATTTCTTGCATAACCAGGTGCTACTTCCACTACATCACCATCTCTGCCAAGTGTTGCAATTGATTCTGTTAAAACGACTTTTACTCTTTTTGCCATGAAAATATGTATTTATATATCTAATAATAAGACCTAGAGGGTAATTTTACTCTTTTTGCAAATCCTAATTTTGCAAGAATCTTTATATGTTCCCAAGTTAAATCAATTTGACCTCTAAATAAGCCTTGTCTAGCAGAATTAGGAAATGCATGATGATTATTATGCCAACCTTCTCCGAATGTTAAAGCTGCAACCCAAGCGTTATTTTTTGATGAATCACCACTCTCAAAAGGAGCTTTGCCCCAACAATGTGTCGCTGAGTTGACTAACCAAGTAATATGGTAAACGACTACAAGCCTTAAAGGTATTCCCCATAACACTAGAGACCATCCTCCAACTCCCAATTTTTCACCTATTGCATAAAGACATAAACCAATAGGAAATTGCAAAATTAGAAAATATTTATTAAGAAATCTGTAGTATGGATCTTTAATTAAATCTGCACTAAGTTTAGGTACTGCTTTTAACGCCTCAACATCTTTAAACATCCAACCCATATGGCTCCACCAAAATCCTTTTTTACTATTATGGTGATCAACATCTGTATCTGAAAAAGAGTGATGATGCCTATGTAAGCCAACCCAATCAATTGGCCCATGTTGACAACTAATAGCTCCACAAGTAGCAAAAAATCTTTCTAGCCATCTTGGAACTACAAATGATCTATGTGAAAGCAATCTGTGATAACCAAGCGTAACCCCTAAACAAGCTGTCAACCAGTAGAAAAATAATAATGATATGACTGCGGGGAGACTCCAGAATTGTGGTTGTAGGGCGATAAGAGAAAGCAGATGTATAGCAATCATAAAAACAATCGTGCCCCATGTTTTGTGTAATCTTGGAGGATATCTTTTAGAGTGACTTGATGGTTCAAGTAATTTTTCTGAAAGTTCTATAACTTTTTCTGCAGGGACAGGTTTTTTTAATTTCGCTGTTTCTTGGAAGACAACTGATCTCATAATATTTGGGGAAACTATTTTCAAAAAGACCGATATGTAATAATATCATACTATATTATTGATTATTTTAATTATCCGTGAGCTTAGGATATCGCGATAAATTATTGAGAGGTCGAAGAGCAATGGCGCACTTGATTCATCTTTGGCATGAGAGAAATGGCTGGTCTCACAGGGTTTTACCTTTGCTATCTGAAATTCTTGATTTAGGAAGAGTACATAATTCTCAAATTTCAAACCTTAGGAATGGTAAATTATCTTCACCTGGTCCTGAAGTTTTTCTTGCATTAGCACAAGTTAATACGATTCTTGATCAAGGTATAGAAAAAATCAGGGATCGTTTAGAAAGTGATTACCCAGAGTTATGGCAATCTTTGCAAGAGTCTGCCTTACCCTTGAAAAATGATTCTGGTAATCCATTGTCTGCTGGGGAGTTATTTGAGATATTTTCAGGATTACAATCTCTCCCTTCATCTTTTGACTGGTATATAGAAGATGAAGAAGCTTCTGCTTTGAGTGATGCCCTTTCAGTGCATTTTTGCCAGAATAAAGCTTGGAGATCATGTAAAATACATGTAATGGAAGCTTATGCTGTCAATAAATCTACCCGTAGAGAACGTTTTGCTGAGGTAATAGCAGGAATTAGAGACTATACGGCAGAAGAATTAGATGGAGAACTACTTGATTTATATGAGGCTTCAAAAAAGCTCTCTTATTTTCAGGGTAGAGGACCTAATGCTTTCCTCGTAGAATTAAGAAATTTAGCTTCTGAAAAATAACATGAGTTTTTATAATTAATGAAACTAAACAATAACCTAAGACTGGCTGAAAACGCTGTTCTTTCTGTAGAAGAGAGTTTAAGTAAAGTTTTTCAAGAAAGATCCAATCAGGTTTTCCAGAAATTAGAAAATATTTTGACAATTTTTAAGGAAGAAAAAGTTTCTACTAGTCATTTCAATCAATCGTCTGGTAGTGGTCATGGTGATATATCTAGAGAAAAAATTGATGCGGTTTTTGCAAGATTGTTTCTTGCTGAAAAGGCAGCTGTGAGGATGCAATTTGTAAGTGGAACTCATGCAATAAGTTGTGTCTTATTTGGAATTCTTAGGCCTGGAGATATGATGTTATCTCTTACAGGACAACCATATGACACGTTAGAAGAAGTGATAGGAATAAGGGGAGGAGGTAAAGGCTCACTTAAAGATTTTGAGATTGAATACAAGCAAATAAATATCTGCGAGAATTTTGATTCTTTTGAAGAAAAAATTGTTCATTCTTTTCAAGAAAAAACATGCAAATTAGTTTTTATACAAAAAAGTTGTGGATATAGTTGGAGAAAATCTCTTACGAATCATGAAATAGAGAAAATTTGTAGTTTGATACACTCTCTTGATCCTAACTGCATATGTTTTGTTGATAATTGTTATGGGGAGCTTGTTGAAGATAGTGAACCAATTTCTAAAGGGGCAAATATAATTGCTGGATCATTGATTAAAAATTTGGGAGGGACAATAGTTCCTACTGGTGGGTATGTTGCAGGAGATGCAGAGTTGGTTGAGATGGCATGTTCTAGATTAACCTCACCAGGTATTGGTTCATCTGCAGGAATAAATTTTGGACTAGGAAGATTAATTTTGCAGGGTTTGTTTTTAGCACCACAAATTGTTCACGAATCACTAAAAGGTGCTGATATGGTTGCAGCAGTTTTTAAAAATTTGGGATTTAAGGTTTTGCCAGAGCCAGCAACTTATAGATCTGATCTTATTCAGTCAGTAAGATTGAATAATCCTGATTTGGTACAAAAAGTTTGTCAATCTTTTCAAAATTCTTCACCAGTAGATTCTTTTCTTAATGTTGTTCCATCATCAATGGATGGATATGATTCAAAATTATTAATGGCAGGAGGTACATTTATTGAAGGTAGTACAAGTGAATTTTCCGCTGATGCTCCTCTAAGAGATCCATACAATATTTTTGTTCAAGGTGGTTCTCACATAGCTCACATCAAAATTGCACTAATTCAATTATTATCTGAACTATTAGAGGAAAAATTAATTTCAAAGGATTCTCTACTTTCTTTATCAACTTAATCATGTCTTACCAGTTTCCAGACAATCTTAACTATGCTGATACTCATGAGTATGTCTTGGAGGAAAATGGATTTTTAAAAATTGGAGTTAGTGAATTTGCTATAGATCAATTAGGAGATATTGTTTTTGTTGAGTTAGCTGATAAAGGGAAGACTTTAGAGAAAGGTGAGACTTTTGGAACAATAGAATCTGTTAAGGCCGTTGAGGAAGTCTACCTGCCTTTTTCAGGGGAAATAGTATCTGTAAATGAAAGTGTTATTGATAACCCTGAGCTTTTACAGAATGATCCTACTGGAGAAGGTTGGTTAGTCATTTTGAAACCAGAATCAGAAGTATCAATTGCTGATTTGATGACTTCTGAGCAATATAAATCAAAGGTTGTACCAAAATAAGGCAAACTTTCTAAAAAGAGCTATTTTAAAGAAAAATATTTAAATATGACATCCAAATTTGGGTCCGATTTGTTTATAGATAGGCATCTGGGGTTAGGAGATAATGATGAGAGAAGTATGCTAAATAAGCTTGGTTTTAATAATATTGATCAATTTATAAACCAAGTTATTCCTGAAGATATTCAGCTTAAAGATAAATCTTCAGAAATATTGCCCCAAGGTTGTTCAGAAATTGAGGCTTTAAATGAATTGGAAGATATTGCTAAGAAAAATACCAAAATGAGATCACTTATAGGCCTTGGTTATTATGACAATCACATGCCTAAAGTAATCCAAAGACATGTTCTTGAAAATCCTAGGTGGTACACCTCTTATACTCCATATCAAGCAGAAATTGCACAAGGAAGATTAGAAGCTCTATTTAATTTTCAGACTATTGTTTGTGAACTAACAGGATTCCCTGTCGCCAATGCATCTTTATTAGATGAGGGCACTGCTGCTGCAGAAGCTATGGCCATGAGTTTTGCCGCAAGAAAAAATAAATCTTCAAAAGTTTACTTAGTGGAATCAAATGTTTTTGATCATACATTTAATGTTCTACAAACCAGAGCAAAACCTTTGGGAATATTCTTAAAACGCTTTACTCAAAGCAACCTTTCTAATCATGATGATGTTTTTGGAATTTTGTTGCAATTACCTGGTAAAAATGGGCAATTATTTGATCCCACATTCCTAATATCCAAAGCACATAGATCAGAAATTATTGTAACGGCATCTATTGATCCACTGGCACAAGTTTTAATTAAACCAATTTCTGAATTTGGTGTTGATGTAGCAGTGGGTAGTATGCAAAGATTTGGTGTTCCAATGGGTTTTGGTGGCCCCCATGCAGCATATTTTGCCTGTAGCGAAAAATATAAAAGGCTGATACCTGGAAGAATTGTTGGGCAAACTCTCTCTAAAAATGGAGAAAAGTCACTAAGATTAGCTTTGCAAACAAGAGAGCAACATATTAGAAGGGAAAAGGCCACTAGTAATATTTGTACTGCTCAATCTTTGTTAGCCATAATTTCTTCTTTTTATGCTATTTATCATGGACCCTCTGGATTAATGCAAATTGCTAAGAGATTAGTGGAGTTGAGACTAAATTTAGAATCATGTTTAGCTGATTTAGGTTTTGATATTCCTTATGGGATTAGATTTGATAGTGTTGATGTTTATTCTGAGCACTCCCAGAGCATCCATAATGAAGCTTTAAAAAATGGGTTTAACTTAAGAATTTTGCCGTTGGGATCAACTATTGAGAATTCAACTGGCTTTGGGATCTCTTTAGATGAGCTTAGTAATGAAAAAGAAATCAAAGATATTTTGACTTTCATAGCAAACCTTATAGAAAAAAAAGAAGATTTAGAGCATATAAAATTTGATAAAAGATTTCATCTTGAAGGTTTAGCTTTGAGATCCAGTGAATGGATGCAGCAAGATATATTTAAAAATAACCGAAGTGAAACTGAATTAATGAGATATATATTCCGACTTGCTGAAAAGGATTTTTCTCTGGTAGATGGAATGATGCCATTAGGAAGCTGTACCATGAAGTTAAATTCTGCAGCAGAGTTAAATCCAGTCTCTTGGGTTAATTTATCTTCTATTCATCCTTTTTCTCCACCAGATCAAACTAAGGGCTATTCAAAAATAATATCTGACCTAGAAAACTGGATAAGTGATATTGTTGGTTTAAAATCAGTTTCTTTTCAACCAAATGCAGGCTCTCAGGGAGAGTTTGCAGGTTTATTGGCAATAAATTCTTATTTTGAATCAAAAGGTGAACTTTCAAGAAAAAAATGTTTAATTCCTAAAAGTGCTCATGGAACAAATCCTGCTAGTGCAGTTATGGCAGGATTTGATGTTTTAACGGTTGAATGTGATGACGAAGGAAATATTGATTTTCAAGATTTGTCGATCAAGGTCAAGAAATTTGATAACCAAATAGGAGCACTTATGTTAACTTATCCCTCTACTCATGGAGTTTTTGAATTGCAAATCAGAAAGATATGTGACTTAATTCACTCTGTTGGAGGATTTGTCTATTTAGATGGAGCAAATTTGAACGCTCAGGTTGGATTATGCAAACCCGGTAATTATGGTGTTGATGTTTGTCATTTGAATTTACATAAAACATTCTGCATTCCACATGGAGGTGGTGGTCCAGGAGTAGGACCAGTTGCAGCATCAGAAACTTTAAGCCCATTTCTTCCTACTCATTCTTTAATGGATAATAATTTATCTAATAGTTCCAATTATGTATCTTCTGCCAAACATGGGAGTGCAAGTATTCTCCCAATAAGTTGGATGTACATAAAAATGGCTGGTCTTAATGGTTTAAGGAAAGCAACTGCGCATGCAATTCTATCTGCAAATTATATTGCACATTCTTTAAAGCATAAATTCAAGATTCTTTATAAAGGAAGAAATGATTTTGTCGCACATGAATGTATTTTAGATTTTAGAGATTTAAAATCCAAAACTGGTTTGAGTGTAAATGATTTAGCTAAACGATTAATAGATTATAGTTTTCATGCCCCAACCATAAGTTGGCCTGTGCCAGAGACCATAATGATAGAGCCTACTGAAAGTGAAAGTTTGGCTGAATTGGATAGATTTTGTGAGGCTATGCTATTAATTGGAGAAGAAATCAGCGAAATAGAAAATAAAATTGAATTACATAATAATAATGTAATAAGCAATGCTCCCCATACGCTGAAAGAGTTAATTGCTGATAATTGGAATTATCCTTATTCAAAAGAAAAAGCTTCTTTTCCTTATAAAACTCCAACAGCTATTAAGTTTTGGTCTTCAGTTTCTAGAATTAATAATGCATATGGCGATCGTAATTTAATTTGTTCTTGCAATATAAATCAAAGTGAGACTTTAGAAGAAAAAAAATGTGCTTAAAGGACTAGCGTCCTTGTATTTACTTAGTTATTATCAATGTGTATAAAAATTTAATATTTTCTTATAGAATTTTTTTAAATTTTTTTATTAAAATAATCGAGCATCAAATTTTTTGGGGTATTTGAAGCTATGACCAAAGATATTAAATCTGGTAATGTTACGCACCTGCCAGTTAAAAACGTCGACTTACCAAATTTTGTCAATAATACTTCAGGAGATAACTCAAATATTCGTTCCATTGAGGGAACTAATGTTATAAGAGTACCTTTTGGTAAAAAATTCTCAAAGAAAAAAAGGCCTGAAAAGAATCAAAATATCGCTACTCTAATCCTTCCTTTAACTTCTTATAGTAATCCTACCCCTCCACACGTAGCATAATTTTATATCAAGCTTATTCTATTTCTTTAAGAGTATCTGAATAATAGTTTTGCAGTTGTAATGTTGCTTGATTCCAATCCCATTTTTCTGCTTCGTTTCGTGCTTCTTTCCTCATAACTTCTCTTTTATCTTCATTCTCAAGAATTTTTTTTGTCGCTTCAATCAAACTTTGTACACCATTATCTTTTTTTTCAGGATCATATAAACAACCATTAATCCCATCGCTTATTATATCTGGAATGCCCCCCTTGTTGGCTCCTATAACTGGACATCCTGCCGCCATTGCTTCTAGTAAAACTAACCCAAGTGTTTCTGTACTAGAGGGAAATAAAAATATATCTCCAGAGGCATAGGCGCTAGCAAGTTCATCGCCAGATAAATATCCTATGAAATTAGTCTTGGTATTTTCGAAGATTTTTTCAAGCTGGTTTCTATATGGTCCGTCACCTACAAGTGCTAGGCAAGCATTAGGGATACTTTCTAAGACTGGTTTAATTCTCTCAATTTGTTTTTCTGCTGATAATCTTCCTACATAAATCAATAAATAATTAGCGTCTTTATATTTTCCAAATAATTTTTCTCTCATTTTTTCACTTCTCAAATCTGGTCTGAAACTGTAAGTATCTACACCTCTTTGCCAAAGAGCAGTCCTTTGAATACCTTTATCCTTTAATTCATTGACCATAGCGGTAGAAGTACATAAATTTAACAAGGCTTGATTATGAGCTGCTTTAAGTAATTCCCACAAAAGTGGCTCTAACATTCCCATACCGTAATGTTCCAGATATTTCGGAAGATGAGTATGGTAGCTAGCAATTAAAGGAATATTATTAGTTTTCGCCAACCATATGCCACCTAAGCCAAGTACCGCTGGATTAACTACATGTATCAAATCTGGGTTAAATTTTTCTAACTTATCTGAAACTGCAGGACCTGGTAAACCAAGTTTCAACTCTGGGTATAAGGGTAATGGCATTGCAGCAACTCCAATTACGGTTGCTCCCATATATGATTCTGGACACCCCTCTGGACAAAAAATTATTACTTCATCACCATTTTTTATTAAAAATTCAATCGTTTTAGTCAGTCTTGTGACTATGCCATCGACTTTAGGTAAAAAAGTTTCGGTAAACAATGCAATTTTCACTTTCTTGAGGTAATTATTTCAGAAATTTTAATTAGTCTTTATAGCCTCAGCTTGTTTTTTAGTCCAAGATGAAACACAAGGTATGCGTTTAAGATCACATCTATTGGAGTATTTTTTAGCTACTTCAACGACTTCTTCTAATAAGCCATTATCAAGAGTGGTCGGATTAAGGCCCAATTCTATAAAACATTTATTATCCACTATTAAATCATTCTCGACAGCTTCATTTCTAGGATTTGGTAAATAATTAATTTCCGCTCCTGTAAGAGAAGCAACTTTTTTTGCTAATTCGCCAACTTGATGACTTTCTGTCATTTGATTAAAGATTTTGACTCTTTCGCCAGATTGGGGAGGATTTTCCAGGGCTAGTTGAACACATTTAACTGAATCTTTTATGTGTATAAAAGCTCTAGTTTGTCCTCCTGTCCCATGAACAGTAAGTGGATATCCAATTGCTGCTTGCATGAGAAATCTATTTAGAACAGTACCGTAATCACCGTCGTAATCAAATCTATTTGTTAATCTAGGGTCTCTTAGTGTCGTCTCTGTATTCGTGCCCCATACAATGCCTTGATGTAAATCTGTAATCCTAACTAAATCATTTTTATTGTAATAAAGAAATAATAATTGATCTAATGTTTTCGTCATATGATAAACACTCCCTGGACTAGCGGGATGAAGTATTTCTTCTTCAAAACGACTTCCATCTGGTTGAGGAACTTCAACTTTTAAATATCCTTCAGGAATTGTTGCACCTCTATGTGATCCATATCCATAAACACCCATGGTTCCTAAATGAACAATGTGAATATCTAAATTACTTTCTACAATTGCAGCAAGCAAATTGTGAGTGCCATTTACATTATTATCAACGGTATATCTTTTAGTATAACTTGATTTCATCGAGTAAGGCGCAGCCCTTTGTTCTGCAAAATGGACAATCGAATCAGGTTTCTCCTCAATAAGTAAATTTAGTAATTTTTGGTATTGTTTTGATAGATCAATATTGATAAATTTTATAGGTTTTCCTCCAGTCTCTTTCCACGCAGAAAGTCTTTCATTTATTGAAGAAATTGGGGTTAAAGATTCTACTTCAAGATCAATATCTATTTTTCTGCGACTTAGATTGTCAACTATGATTACTTCATGATTTTGTTCAGCTAAATTAACCGCACAAGGCCAACCGCAAAAACCATCTCCACCAAGAACAATTACTTTCACTCAAAACTCCAGAATTGAAAATGTTATTTTATATTTCTTAAATTACTACAGAGTGCTTCCAAAATGCGAAAAAATATTGTAAAAAGTTTCAAATCTTTTTTTTGAATCAAGAAATTCTTTGCCAAACTACTTTTTTTAATAATTAATTTTTTTTCAAAGACATAATATTACTTAATTGATATATTTTTATCAGGTGAACTAGCGCTTGCTAACCTCTGCTTTTCGATTCTTCCAGCTAGAAAAGCTTCTCTTCCAGCTTTCACTCCATAATTCATTGCTGTAGCCATCTTAAATGGATTTTTAGCTAAGGCTATTGCACTATTAATTAATACTCCATCTGCACCTAGTTCCATAGCTTGAGAAGCTTCACTGGGAACACCTATACCTGCATCAATGATTACTGGAATATTAGAATTTTCAATAATTATAGAAATATTAGATAAATTTAGAAGACCTTGACCTGAGCCTATTGGTGATCCTAATGGCATTACAGTTGAACAACCAATGTCTTCTAACTTTTGAGCTAATACAGGATCTGCATTTATATATGGAAGAACAATAAAGTTTTTCTTTATTAAAATTTCAGCTGCTTTAAGAGTTTCAATAGGATCTGGTAATAAATACTTTTTATCAGGAATAACTTCTAATTTTACAAAATTATTGTCTTCTTGACCTGATAATTTTGCAAGTTCTCTGCCTAAAATTGCTATCCTCACTGCTTCATCTGAATTGGTGCAACCAGCAGTGTTAGGGAGCATCCAAAATTTTTTCCAGTCAATTTTTTCCAGCAAATTCTCACTTTTTTGATTATTTTGAACTCTTCTTACTGCGACAGTTACTATTTCAGATTCACTATTTGATAAACTTTCCACCATTACTCCTGGAGACGTATATTTTCCTGTACCTACCATCAATCTACTTGAGAATCTTTTACCACCAATTTCTAAGAATGAATCTTCTTTCATTTAAAATCCTTTGTCTTTTACTCCTTTAAAAGGCGAGTAATTATTTCTTTTTTCAAGCTCTTTACTCTTTTTGACTGCTGTTTTATTATTCGGATCTATCTCCAAAACTTTTTTATAAGTTGCATACGCCAATTCATATTCCAGCAATCGTTGTTGTGCAGATCCAAGATTATTTAAAGCAACTGTATATTCAGGTAGTGATTTTATTGCTGAGTTATAGTGCTTAATTGCTTTTTTAAATTCATTTTGCGCAGCATAAGAAAACCCGAGAGCATTTTCGATGATAGCTTTTGCTTCATTAGGTTCATTTTCATAATATTCAACGGCTTTTAAAAAGGTAATAGTGGCTTCTTTATACAATCTTTTTTTTATTTGTATAGAGCCAAATTCATATAATTCAGATGCTTTTGTAAGTGAATCTATGCCTTTTTGTTCAAATTTTACTAAATTCAACTCTTCCTTTCTTGTTCTAAGAAATTGTCGAAACACAAAAACAGAAATTATTATAAGTACTACAAAAAGGATTATCAAATAGGATTGAAAGGAAGATATTTCCATTACTTACAATTTTTTTAAAATTATATTTTTATAAATTATTTGTTAACAGTAGATACTATTTTTTCAAAACATTTTGGATCGTTTAAAGCTAATTGTGCCAGCATTTTTCTATTAATAATTATCTCAGAAGACTTCATACCATTAATTAATTTGCTGTAATTCGTTCCATTGATTCTCGCTGAAGCATTTATTCTTGATATCCAAAGTCTTCTGAAATCCCTTTTTCTTCTTCTTCTATCTCTATAGGCATTACAAAGAGCTTTCATTACTCTCTGATTAGCGGTTCTAAAAAGATTCTTGTTGCCTCCTCTAAAACCTTTTGCGAGGTTTAAGATTTTGTTTCTTCTTTTTCTGGCTATGTTGCCTCTTTTAACGCGTGCCATAAATTTATTTTTAAAGTAACTTGAATGCTTTTAAGCGTATGGAATCATTAATTTTACATTATCAGCATCTTTTTCATCAACAACAGCTTTGGTAGAAAGATGTCTCTTCAATTTTGGGCTTTTGTGATCCAATAAATGATTATGGAAAGCTCTTCTTCTCATGAATTTACCCGTAGCAGTAGCTTTAAATCTTTTTGCTGCTGATTTACGAGTCTTAAGTTTAGACATTTCCTTTGATAATGTTTAATCTAAATAATCTAAACCTTTATATGCATTGGTGCAAATTAAAGTTTTGAATTGATAAAGGAATTACTAACTTATGCAGCGCAAATTCAAGTTTATAAATCTTCTTTATGGATGTTGGTTATTTTGTTCGCTTTCACCAATATTGATATCAAGTGGATATGCAGAAGAAGCTGTAAGAATAAATCTTACTCAAGAATTAAAAAAAGGTAATTTTTTAATTGGATTAAAACAATATTTAGGTGCTAAAAATGACAGTTTTTCAGGTGAAGGAAAAATTACTTTTACAACAAAAGATAATTTTTTAAAACTGCATTCTTTTAATGGTTTGAAACATGAATCTAAAAAAATGAATATTGTTTTTAAGAAAATAACCTTGAAAACTCCTTTTACTATTGAAAGGCTTGTATTGGGTCCATTTGCAAGTTACGAATCTGCAAAAAAGCAAGCTGAAAATTTAAAAGATAAGGGTTATGAAGCTTTGGTTGCCTTTCCTAAAAATTGGGAAGTTTGGATCCCAGTAAATGAGAAACTTCCAAAAAAGTTCAAATATAAAGTTTTAAAAAAAACCTATAAAGCAAAAATCATCCCTTTTCTTGTCAGTGAATATTCGCAACAAAAATTAAAAGGTCCGATATATATTTCTTCATCTGAAGAGATCAGCATTAATGGCATAAGTTCTGGCAAAAAGTTTTATTTAGCCAAAGATGCATATGGAACTTGGACTTTGATTCAGAAAATTAAATTTGATGATTACTTAAAAGGTGTTTTGCCATACGAAATAGGATCTAATGCACCTTTAGAGGCATTGAAAGCACAAGCACTTATTGCTAGAACCTGGGCACTTTATAATTCTGAAAGATTTAATATCGATCAATATCATTTATGTATAAGTACTCAATGCCAAGTTTATAAACCTCCTAAAGTTGAATATAAAAACGTGCACAAAGCGATAAAAGATACTTCAAATTTAATAATTACTTATAAAAATAAACCAATTAATTCTTTTTATCACGGCTCTAATGGCGGAATATCGGCCAGTGCAAGTGAATCCTGGCAAATAAAAGATAATATTTATCTAAATCCAAAGATTGATGGTTTAGATTCTTTACAAAAATCTTTTAAGCTTCCAATCAAAAATGGGGTTGAACTAAATAAATTCCTTGAGTCTGCAGATGACAGGGTTTACGGTAATATGCATTCTCTTTTTCGTTGGGAGAAAAAAATCCCTAGTGAGAAAATCCAAAATTATCTATTAAAAAATAATTTAATTAGTGAGAAATCAGGTTTGGTTGATTTAAACATTATTGATCGAGGTTTTAGTGGAAGAGTAATGAAATTAGAAATTAAGTTGAAAAATTCTAAAAAACCAATAGTTCTTGTAAAAGATGATATTCGACGAATATTGAGTTTTTTGCCTAGTAATTTATTTATTATTAATAAATTAAATGATAATCTTTGGCTTTTTAAAGGAGGGGGCTTCGGCCATGGTGTAGGTTTATCTCAATCAGGAGCAATTGAAATGGCTGAATTAGGTTTTACTTATGAACAAATATTGAATCATTATTATCAGGGCACAAAAATTAAAAAATTTGAGATATTGTCTCAATAATTAAATAAAAATTACAAGTTTGCATTTATGAGTAACGATTTTTATAAAAATCGAAGATTAAAATCATTGTTATTTTTTGCTGGTTGTCTCTTGGTTAGTGCTATTCCACATATATTTCATTTCAAAAATTTTTTCAATATCACATTAGTAATTTCCTTTTTAATTGCTTGTTATGGATTAAATGTGATTTC
>QCUW01000002.1 GCA_003210695.1 Prochlorococcus sp. AG-679-P15
GTTCATTAGAACGTGAAATAGAATTATTCAATAAAACTGTTTTTAAAGGTTATGAATCACTGTATTCAGAAGCTGAAATAAAGGGTATATTTTTGGAATCTACCTTGGTTCAGAAAGCAATTGAAGGCCAGAAAATTTTAATTGTTCTTGATCAGACTTCTTTCTATGGTGAATCTGGCGGACAAGTTGGCGATATTGGAATGATATTTTCAACTGATCTAGAGGTGATTATTGATAATGTCGTACGAAAGAAAAATGTTTTTCTACATTATGGAGTAGTGAAAAAAGGAATAGTAACTTGTGGAAAAAAAGTCCAGACTAAAGTTAATGCCTCTAATAGAGCTAAGGCGGCAGCAAATCATACCGCTACACACTTGTTGCAAGCTGCTCTTAAAAAAGTTGTTAACAAAAGCGTAGGACAAAAAGGTTCATTAGTCGCCTTTAATAAATTACGATTTGACTTCAATTCTTCTCAACCAATTTCTAAAGATCAAATTTCTAAAGTTGAGACTTTAGTAAATTCTTGGATTATGGAAAACTATTTCGTAGCCACAAAAAATATGGCTAAGAGTGAGGCTCTTGAGAAAGGGGCAGTAGCTATGTTTGGAGAAAAATATGATGATGAAGTAAGAGTTGTAGATGTACCAGGTGTTTCGATGGAACTATGTGGAGGAGGTTTTGTAGTTAATATTTTGCGAGAAGATAACTATCAAAAAATGTTTAGACACTTTTTAAAAAGATTTACACCAGGAGCAGACAGATTTGCTGAAGTAGACATAGTTAGCAATATCGCAAATGGTGGGCCAGTACTATCTGATTCTCTAGCCTTCTTAGATTGTAAGGTAAGCTCCCGATTAGAGACTCCAGATCATTGGATAATTTACGGAATAGTCGAAAATGGAAATGTCTCAGATTTATCCTGTAAAACAGCTGTTCATCATAGGAAAGTTGCAAATCATTATTAAAAATAAATCTTTAAAAATGTCAGAAATTAATACAAGCTTACCTTTAGAAAATCAAAACTTATCAACTTTTGAAATTACTGAAAATTTTACTTGCATCAGATTTCTTAATCAAAATAAAGAAAGATTCGAACTTGAATTTAATCTTGAAAAAGGAACATCTTTCAACACCTTTCTAATTAGAAGTAATAGAGAACTTTTTATTATTCATCCTCCTGAAAAAGAATATTCAAAATCAATTAATAAATTAATATCTACCTTTTTTAATCAATTTGATTTAAACAAAATTAACATTATTACAGGTCATATAAATCCCAAAATTATTGAAACTATAAAAAGTATAAGTACAAAATTCAGCAACTTAACTATCACATGCTCGAACCCTGGATTTAAGCTTATTAGCGAACTTTGGAATCAAAAAAATCCAAATTTAACAAATTTTATTGACGTTCAATTGCCCGAAATCAACGTCATAAAAAAAGAACTTAGTTTAGAACTAGAAAACAATTTGTTAGAACTTATTCCTATTCCAACTGCGCGCTGGCCTGGTGGATTAATCGTTTATGAAAGTAATGAAGAAATCCTTTTGAGTGAAAAAGTTTTTTCTGCTCATATAGCAAGTGAAGACTGGTCAGAGAAGAACCGAATGAGTACAGAAATTGATAGAAAGCATTTTTATGATTGTCTTATGGCGCCAATGTCTAATCAAATCGCAACAATTACAGAAAAAATTTCTGAATTAGATATTAAAAGTATCGCCCCAATCCACGGACCAGCAATTGAATATAGCTTAAAAAGCTTTTTAAATGACTACATTAGATGGGGCGGGGACCTTTCTAGAAATAATCCTAAAATTGCCTTGATATACGCTAGTGCATATGGCAATACAGCTTCAATAGGAGATGCATTAGCAAAAGGTATCAATAGAACTTCGGTAGAAGTTGAAAGTATTAATTGCGAATTTACATCTAATGAGCAACTAATAAAATCCATTCAAAATGCTGATGGCTATTTAATCGGATCTCCCACTTTAGGTGGACATGCCCCTACTCCTATAGTCAGTGCTCTTGGTAGTTTATTGTCTGAAGGAAATAGAGATAAACCAGTAGGGATATTCGGTAGTTTCGGATGGAGCGGGGAAGCAATAGATTTACTTGAAACAAAATTAAAAGATGGTGGCTTTAAATTTAGTTTTGATCCAATAAGAATAAAATTTAGTCCAAATAAACCAAAAATTAAAGAACTGGAAGAAATTGGTACTCATTTTGGTAGAAAAATATTAAAAAAAGCAAAACAAAAAATTAGAAAATCTGATACTGGAATGATATCTAGTAAAACCGATCCAACTTTGCAAGCTTTAGGAAGAGTGCTTGGTTCACTCTGTGTTCTTACTGCTTCTAAAGGAAAAGATGAGAATAATATAAAGGGAGCAATGCTTGCATCTTGGGTAAGCCAAGCAAGTTTTTCTCCTCCTGGATTAAGTATTGCAGTGGCAAAAGACAGATCAGTAGAATCGCTTCTCCAAATAGGCGACTCTTTTGCATTAAATATTCTTGGCGAAAAAGATTTCAGGGAACCTTTAAAAAGATTTACAAAACCTTTTTCGCCCGGAGAAGATAGATTTGAAGGTTTGAATATAGAATTTACACCTAATGAGCAAGTAATTATTCCTGAGTCTTTAGCATGGTTAGATGCTTCTGTAAAAGAAAGAATGGAATGTGGAGATCACTGGGTAATATATGCTGAGGTTTTACACGGCAATGTATTAAAATCCGAAAGCTTAACTGCTGTTCATCACCGAAAAAGTGGAGCTAACTATTAAACTTATTTAATTTATGACTCAATCAAAAGAGCTTATAATCATTTCAGCTAGTTGTGGGAAAAATCTAGAACTTTCGAAAAAATTTCAAGAGAAAAGTAGTGAACTGAATTTTACTTCTGAAATTTTAGATCTTACTACTTTTGATATTCCATTATTTAATCCACGAATTCATACAAAAGAAAAAATTCCAGTTGAAATAATGAAAATAAAAGACAAGCTTTTTGCTACTGAAAAATGGATTATATGTGCTCCTGAATACAACGGTTCAATACCTCCAATACTCTCAAATTTAATTGCATGGCTATCCGTCTCAGGAGATGATTTTAGAGATTTATTTAATGGACAACCAATTGCTATTGCAACTTTTTCTGGTGGTGTTGGGTTAGAATTACTAACCTCTTTGAGAATTCAATTAGTACATTTAGGAAGTCAAGTATTGGGAAGACAGCTATTATCATCTTTTAGTAAACCAATTGATGTAAAAACAATTGAAGATATAATTTTACGACTATCACAAATGCAAAAATTAAAAATATAAGTTCCTTTTTTTAAAAATAAACATCTATAGCTATTTATTATTATTCCAAACTTTTAAAATTTCCTTTGCCATAGGCAGTGCATGTACAGATCCTCCTCCAGGTGTATTTTGAGCAAAAGCAACTATTAGCAACTCACTTTTGTCCGAAGGAGTAAAGCAAACAAACCATGCATGATCTGAACCTCCTTCGCCATCTTCAGCAGTACCAGTTTTGCCAGACACTGGAGGCAAATTAGAGACTCCATAATTAATGGAAACACCTGTTCCAGATTCAACTACTTTTCTTAAGCCATTTTTTACTAACTGAATATTGTTTGGATCAATATCAATTTTTATTGGCTTATGATTGGAATAAGGTTGACCTACTTTTTTAGATAAATGAGGGGTTACTAAATACCCCCCATTTGCAATTGCAGCATATGCACGAGCTATTTGAATAGGTGTTACTTGCACAACAAATTGACCAATTGACATACTCGCGATATCTTCTGGAACCCAAGGGGTTTTTCCTGGATCACCCCATCCTCTGCCTTCCTTAGCCCATTTACTATTAGCTACTAAGCCTATATTTTCTTGTTCAGATATTTCGATTCCAGATAATGAAGCAAAGCCAAGCTTTTTTGAAACACTATAAATTTCATCCACACCTACACCATATCCAATCTGATAAAAAAAAGTATTGCTCGAAACTCGCAAAGCATCTTCATATCCTATTGTTCCGAAACCTAAGTCATTATGTTCTCTAAAACATTGACTGCCATATGTAATACAAGGTTTAGTTTCTAACAAAGTTTCAGGAGGGAACCTACCACTTTCTAAACCAGCGATTGCAGTAACAATTTTCCAAACACTACCTGGATCATATGCGTTTAAAGCTCTATTAAATAATGGTTTATTAGAAGAATTAAATAATTCATCATATTCTTTTTGAGGCTTAAAATCTTTTGAAAAAAAATTCAAATCAAAAGTTGGTTTGCTAGCCATTGCTCTTATTGCACCATCTCTAGGATCCATTACTATTATCGCTCCGCCAATTTTATCTTTAAGGACTTTCTCAGCAACTAATTGCAAATTCAAATCAATTGTCAATTCAAGATCTTTTCCTTGTGTTGATGGTTTAACACCTAAAGATTTTACAAATGTGCCCAAAGAGTTTACTTCAATCATTTCTCCTCCCCATTCCCCTCTTACATGATCTTCAAAAACAAACTCAATTCCAGTTCTTCCTATTAAATCATTCAATTTATAACCCTTTTTAGACAAAATATTAAATTCTGAATCTGTAATGGGTTGGGTATAGCCAATCACATGAGAAGCAACATCTTTATAAGGATAATTTCTAATAATTTTTGAAGAAATTTCTAAACCATTTAGGTTACTTTCATTTTCTTTAAATTTAATAATTTGATCTACTTTTAAATCATCTAATAAAGTTATTGCAAAATTTTTATTTTCTAAACCATTTGCATATTTCTTTTGGAGGGAATCCAATGAAATATTTAATAATTTCGAAATCTTTGATTTATATTTCTGCCATGCTAATTCATCAACGTATTGAGGCTTAATAATTAAAGAATAAGTTATCCGATTATCTGCCAAAATAAATCCATTTTTATCGATTATCCGACCTCTTATTGGTTGGGTTGCTATAAGCCTAATTCTATTTTCATCAGACATTTTTTTATAAGTTTCATTATTTATTAATTGCAAAAAAATTAATCTAAGTAATATTAATAAAAAAGTAAAACTAGTAATTAAATATAAAACCAAAGGCTGTCTATTAAATGAGGGAAACTTATTATTCAACTTAATTTTTCACAAGAAATTTATATTCCTTTCTTTAACAAATTTTTTTCTAACATGTCAATAATCTTTTTAATACTTTTAAGTTTTTGAACTAAATATTTATAATCTTTTGGAAAGTTACCTTTATTATATTCCAAATTCGATATATCTTTTTGATCATTATTAGTCATAAATATATTGATAGGTTTAATTCAAATAAACTCCTTTTATATTATCCTAAATAAATTACGAATCATCAAAAATAATATTAAGCTTAAAAAATAATGCTATTTAATTCAGCATTTTAAATTGACTGATCTAGATTTTGTTCAAAATAAGGATTACAACTGTTTTTTGAAATCCCTGAAGACCAGCCAATAAAAGCCGAGATAAATATAACGACAATTATAGGTAGTAAAGCTTGCTGAGTATTTTCAAGAATCAACCATTCTTTCCAGCTTCTAATGAATCTATCTCTTTGAAATTTTCTTTTTTCGCTTTGTTTAGCTTTAGCTTTTTTAGCAAAAGAATTTTTTACCCACTTTTCAAAAGATAATTTTTTTGTGATTGCCATTTTCCTCTCAACTTCTAATAATTGTCCAGAATTAAGCTGAGGATGAAAAGTACTTATAAGCTCTAGAGTCTTAAGAAACATTTCTACACTTGCATCTTTTATTAGCTTTTGATCTTGACTTAAATCAGCCCAATCAATTTCAGGATAAAACCGATTTCTATTTGACTGAATTTGCTCTTCTGACATTTGTCCAGGTTCTCTCAACCATCTATTAGTATTTTCATCAAACCTTCTCCAATATAAAAAGGGATTAATAAAAATTGTTTTGCCTGCAATTTTGACAACATCTTGTTGTAGATGACTGCTAATTTTATTATTAGAACTTTTCGGCTTAAGCAAAATCTGAAATTTATTCTCTACTTAAAGATTATCTTTATTTAAAAAATTTTTCCAGAAATATCTAACAATATTATTTTTCAGTTTAATTAATTAAAATTTGACAACTGCCAACGCTTCTTTAAATAATTACAATATTCGCATTTTAAGGATGGTGGAGGAAACTCATTAGATCTTAATAACTTTACTGTTTGAATCACCTTACCTTCTACCCATGATGATGAGCAATTTACCTTAATAAAATGCACGTCAAATTTTAACTGATTATTAAAAAACTTTTCATTCTTTTTCGCATTGAAATAGAGAAGATAGGCTTCATCCGCTACTTTGAAACCATTTTTTCTAAATAACCACTGATACATTTCTAATTGTCTTTTATATCCCTTTGCATAATCATATTTATTGAAAGTTTCAAACCAATCAAAATTATTTTTTGATGTTGCTTTTACATCAACGATAATAAGCTCTCCATTTTTTTTTTGCCAGATATCATCCACCGCGCCGCCAAAATCGTAATTATGATCATAGGATTTGTATCTTATACCTTTAAAATTACTTCTCCATATATCTATATCTTTATGTTTAAAGGGTACAGCATCAATATTATGTTCAATAAATAAAGGGTGAGGCTCCTGAATATCGCGATAATAATCAAATTCATTTTTACACAAATTATCTACGGCAATATTTAAAGTAAATGGTAGTGCTGGAGGTTTTATTTTATGCTTTTTATCAAGAATGCAACATCTTGGGCAATTAATATATTTTTCAACAGTAGACCTACTTAATTTAATAACTTCTTCCATAATTATTTTGTATGTTTTTTAAAAATATAAAAAATAATAAAATTATTTTTTATTCCCACTTAATTGTTCCAATTCTATAAAACCCCTACTGAGACAGGTAAAATTTTTGCCTGAAAAAACTGTGAAAAACCAAATTATTCCTAACATTATTTAAGGGATTTTACTTGTTGCACTCATTGTAGAGAATTCGTTAGAAATTACAATTAAATTAAATCCTTATTAAGCAAGAAATATTTTTAAAATTTTTTATAAAGACTATAATCACTTAAAGAAATTATCTTGATTAATAATGAAAGGTTTTGGCGAAAAGAACCAATCAAAGAGAGAAAAAATACCAAAAAATAAACAGAAAGCAAATATCGATCAATTGATTAAAAAAGCATTCGAACTACAAACACAAGGAAAGCAATTAGAGGCTGTAAAATACTATTCAAATCTTATTAAACAAGGAATAAAAGACTATAGATTGTTTTCAAATTATGGAGCGTTCCTAAACGAGATTGGAAAACATAAAGAAGCAGAATTAGAACTTAAAAAAGCAATATATTTAAATCCTAAATATGCAAATGCTTACTATAATCTTGCAGTTGTATCAATTGGTCAAAGAAATTTTGAAAAAGCAGAATTAGAACTTAAAAAAGCAATAAAACTGAAATCCGACTTTGCTATTGCTTACTACAATCTTGGATTTATTTTAAAACATCTGGGTCGATTAAAAGAGGCAGAGTCATTTAATCAAAAAGCACTAGAAATCAATCCTCAACTTACTGATGCATATTTTTCACTATCAACTATGCAAGCAAGTGATAAAACTCAAAAATGGCACAATCATCTTTTTTCTGAAAGTCTTTTAAAAAATAAAAATAATAGAGAGTTGGTGAATATTTTTTTCGCAAGATCAAATATTCTTCATAAAGAGCAAAATTACAAAGAAAGTTCTAGATATCTTCAATTGGCAAATAGATTAAAACTTGATCTTAACCCCTCTAAACCTGAGCTGATATTTAATAAATCAAAATTATTATTTAATGAATCTAATAAAAAAGGCATCAATCAAGAAAAACAAGCAAATTACCCTGAGAGTATTTTTATTGTAGGTATGTTTAGAAGTGGTTCAACATTAGTCGAATCAATTATTAGTATGAAAACTGATGTTTATGATCTTGGTGAGATTGATTTTCTAGAAGAATCATTCATTGAAAGTAAGAAATCTAAACAAGAATTAAATCTTGCTAATTTTTATTGGAAAAAATTAAATAATAAGACTAAATTGAATATCACAACTAATAAAAACTTATTTAATTATCAATTTACAGGGATTATTGCTCAGAAGATACCAAACGCAAAAATTATTCATTGCTTTAGACATCCATTGGATAATATTCTTTCAATTTACCGAGCACATTTTGCTGGTGGAAATGAATATTCCTCTTCCTTGGTTGATTCAGCAAAAGTATATTTAGATCAAGAAGAATTAATGACTGTATATAAGAATAGATTTAGATCAAAAATATATGACTTGAATTATGACTCACTTGTCATTAATCCTAATCAAGAAATTAAATCTTTAATATCTTGGTTGGGTTGGGAGTGGGAAGATAAGTATCTATTACCACATCTCAATACGCGTTCAGTTGAGACAGCAAGCAATGTTCAGGTGCGGTCACCAATCAATACAAAATCTTTAGGAGGATGGAAAAATTATGAGGATATGCTTAGACCTGCGATGGAAATTCTTACTCAAAAAGATAAATATAAAGATCTTAAGTATTAATCAAAATAATATCTAGAGAAAACCACTACCACTCATTGGGTCTATAACCAATGAGTCATTAGCTGTGTACTTATCGATTAGATAAGTGGCAATAGGAGGAGGAAACTTTCCAAAAAATCTCATCGCACCATGTGTGGCATAAGCAAGTTGTTTGTTAGTTCCCAAGGCAGTCCATGCTTCTAATTTCGCATATCCTTCTAAATTAGCCCTTTTCATTTTTTCTATTTCATCAGGAAATAACTGACGTCTCTTTCGAACCTCAAGACCAATTTTCGTTTTTTCTAAATTGCTTGTGGAATAACTCACTATCTTATTATTATTAGTTTTTAGATTTTTTTTATTTATTAAGATATACGGGTATGCTATTACTCCCACTCAATTGTTCCAGGAGGCTTGCTAGTTATATCGAAAACAACTCTGTTTACCTGTGTAACTTCATTAACAATTCTATTAGAGATTCTCTCCAAGGTTTCATAAGGAATTCTTGACCAATCTGCTGTCATACCATCTTCACTTGAGACACATCTCAAAACAATTGGCCAAGCATAGGTTCTCTTATCACCCATTACCCCAACTGTTTTTACAGGTAAAAGGACAGCAAATGCTTGCCAAATATCATTATAAAGACCTGCTTTTTTTATTTCATCTCTCACTATCCAATCTGCATCTCTTAAACAAATTAGCTTTTCTTCAGAAACTTGACCCAAAATTCTTATTGCTAAGCCAGGCCCAGGAAATGGATGCCTTTTTATAATTTCATCTGGCAATCCAAGAACCTTTCCAACTTGTCGAACTTCGTCCTTAAAAAGTTTTCTTAATGGTTCAACTAATTTAAATTGTAAATCTTTTGGCAAACCTCCTACATTATGATGACTTTTTATTTTTACTGCGATACGCTCACCAGTTTTAGGATCTAAATTCGTTCCAGCACTTTCAATAACGTCTGGATAAAGAGTTCCTTGAGCCAAGTATTGGAAAGGGCCTAGTCTATTACTCTCCTCTTCAAAAACTCTAATAAATTCTTCCCCAATAATCTTGCGTTTTTCTTCAGGATCAGTTATTCCGTTTAACTTTTGAATAAATCTTTGTCTAGCATTAATATATTCAACTTTTATCTGAAATTTTTTATCAAAATATTCCATTAAAAATTCAGGTTCATCTTTTCTCATGAAACCCTGATCAATAAACATACAAGTAAGCTGCTTACCAATCGCTTTATTAAGAAGAAAAGCAAGAGTTGATGAATCTACCCCACCAGATAAAGCAAGTAAAACTTTTTTATCGCCTACCTGTTCCTTAATTCTCGGAATTGTTTCATCTAAAAAAGTTTCAGTGGTCCAATCGGCTTTACATTTAGAAATAGAATAAACAAAATTTTTAATTACGGTCATTCCGAATTCTGAATGAATAACTTCTGGATGAAATTGAACGCCAAATAATTTTTTTTCTTTATTTGATATTGCAGCATGTAATGTATTCTCAGTATGAGCAATTTTAATAAATCCATCAGGCAAGTTTTTTATAGAATCTCCATGACTCATCCACATAATAGATTTATCTTTCACACTAGAAAGTAAATCGCTTTCCAAATCAATAGTTATTGGTGCTCTACCATATTCGGCTTTATTAATTGCAGGAGTAACGGTCCCACCTAACTCTTTAACCATTAATTGCATTCCATAACATATACCCAAAACCGGAATACCTAAATTAAAAATCTTTTTATCACATTTAGGTGGATTATCTTCATATACAGAATTTGGTCCACCACTCAAAATAATTCCTTGAGGATTTATATCCTGAATCTCTTTAATAGAAATGAAGTTAGTTACTACAAGAGAAAATACATTTGCTTCTCTTATTCTTCTTGCAATCAATTCAGAATATTGAGATCCAAAATCTAATATTAATATTGAGGGATCTCTCTCTTTTTTTAGTAAATTTTTACCCATGTATAAAAGTTACCTCAATTTATTTGCAAAAACATAAAACCCTCAAATTACAAACCTTTAAAAGTATCAATATAATCTTTACCATTATTTCCAGACCAACGTATATTTCTTTGTCTATCAAAGAGAATAGCCGCAACTTCCATATCTGTTTTTGTGTATCTATTAATGTATTCTATTGAACGCTGTTCAATAGTATCTGATAATTTATTCCAAAGTTTATTAGCCAAAGATAGACTAAAACTTTCAAGAATTAACAACGCATTTTCAATAGTATTTGCCAGAGACAATTTTTCAATTATCTCTATTGGAACTGTTTCTTTTACCGCTAAATAAACAAGAATTTCAATCCTCGCATCCGCTAAATGATTATGAGTATGAAAAATTCCTCCAGCTAATTTAATTAATTTGCCATGATAACCAAAAAGAATTACAGTTTTAATTTTTTTTAATGCTGCATCAACTAATAATGGACCTATCCAATTCCCTACCTTAATAATAGGAAACGTAATATTGGAACTATTTGCTAGATGTAAACCATTTTCACCAATAACAAAAATAATTTTTTCACATAATTCATTAGAAATAATTTTTTCAAGTTGAGCTTTTGCGTTTTTTAATTGATCAGGTGAAGCACTAGAAAAGGTTTCGGCACTAGTACCTATAATTGATAATCCTTCAACAATACCAAAGGATTGATTACTAGTTCTTTCTGCCAAAAATTTTCCATTTGGTAATATGATTTCTAAATTAAGTTTGAATCCTTCAGGAATAATATCTAGTAAATTTTGAACTAAAACCTCTTTTGCGAAATTAGAAATACAAATCTCTTTAGTTTTTTGATAAACACCAACACCATAACCTGGAATAATATTTATTAAATCTGAAGACTTATTACTTACCTTTTCAGTCTTTTCTAAAGAAACTATTGTCCATATTTCTAAGTTTTGTGTGATATCAAGATACAATCCAGAATCTGCAAAAGAAATTCCAAGAGCATTAGATTCTCCATTAATAAGTCCAGAAGAATGAACCTTTATTTTTATAAGATTTTTGTCTTTTGGAATTTTAATTAATTCATAATCTTCAAATGGTAATCCTATTAACTTTTTTACTGCTGATTTAGCAGCTCCAGTTACCCATAAAGGTAAAGAAAATCCTTTTTTCAAATCAAGTAATTGAAAAATATTTAATGACTACTAATCTTAGAATGACCTATTAATTAAAAAGTGGCCATACAACAAAAATTATCATTGATGATACCTGGTCCCACACCAGTTCCAGAAAAAGTTTTAGAAGCACTAGCAAGACATCCTATAGGACATAGAAGTAAAGATTTTCAAGATCTTGTTGAAATCACTACGAAAAATCTAAAATGGTTACATCAAACGGAAAATGATGTTTTAACAATTACTGGTAGTGGAACTGCGGCTATGGAAGCAGGCATAATAAGTACATTAAGCAAAGGAGACAAAGTTATTTGTGGTGAGAATGGAAAATTTGGACAAAGATGGGTAAAAGTTGCGAAAGAATTTGGACTAGAGGTAATTAAAATTGATGCTGAATGGGGGACCCCACTTAATCCAGACAATTTCAAAAAAATCTTAGAAAAAGATCATAAGAAAGAAATAAAAGCTGTTATTCTTACACATTCAGAAACCTCAACAGGAGTAATTAACGATTTAAAAATGATAAGTTCTCATATTCGTAATCATAATAAAGCCCTATCAATTATTGACTGCGTAACAAGTCTAGGAGCTTGTAATGTTCCTATTGATGAATGGGAGCTAGATATTGTTGCATCAGGTTCTCAGAAAGGATACATGATCCCTCCAGGATTAAGCTTTGTATCTGTGAGTAAAAAGGCATGGCAAGCTTCAGAAAAATCTAATTTACCTAAGTTCTATTTAAATTTACAGTCATATAAAAAAAGTCTTTCAAGCAATAGCAATCCTTATACTCCAGCAGTTAATTTAGTTTTTGCCTTAGATGAATCATTAAAAATGATGAAAGATGAAGGACTAGTAAAGATTTTTCAAAGGCATCAAAGACATAAACTAGCGGTGAGTGAAGCAGCTAAAACACTAAATCTCAAATTGTTTGCAGATGAAAAAAATTTGAGTCCCTCAGTAACTGCAATACAAACTGGAGAAATAGATGCAGAAAACTTTAGAAAAATTATAAAAAATAAATACGATATATTATTAGCTGGAGGCCAAGATCATCTTAAAGGAAAAATATTTAGGGTGGGTCACTTAGGTTATGTAAATGATAGAGATATAATTTCAGTAATAGCCGCTATTGGAAATACTCTAGTAGAGCAAAATAAAATTTCTACTGAGAGAGTTGGAGAAGCACTAAAAATAGCTTCTTATCATTTAAAGGTATCTTAATTTAAGTACCTGGTTCCTCAACATTGCCACCTAATTCGAATATCTTTTTTCGTAGTGCTAGAGATTTTTCTTCATCGCCTTGAGTTTGGGCTACTGCAAGAGCAAATTCTAACTTTTCTAGTTGATGTCCACCTTCAAAAAAAGATAATTTCTTTTTAATTGGGTTTTTATTAACTCTATAAGAAGTGGGTGAAGCCATAACAAATAATTCTTTACTTAATATTATGCCAACTAAAGTGCCTAAAATGCAGCAAAAAATTCAACCAATTTTTAAAATATTAATTTTTTAGTAAAAAATATATTATGAATTTCGTAATTTCAAAAAAATTTAAAGCCTTAATTAACAGTCTTATTTTATAAATCCTAAATAAATTTAATAAATTTCTTAAACTATGCTAAAAAGTAAATAACAATAAATAACCAAGTTTATAAGTTTTTTCTAAATAATGTCCAATTAACTAATTTTTTTAATGACAAATATAAATTTAATTTATTATTTAATTGCGGGCTCTGCTTTTGGAGTATTCGCTCTAAAAACAGGCATCCCTGCTGCTCCTCTAGCAGGAGCTTTAATAGGAGCAAGTATTCTCAGTATCAGTGGAAAAATTGAAGCAGCTCAATGGCCAAACGGAACAAGAACCTTATTAGAAATAGGAATTGGAACCGTTATTGGAACTAGCCTTACAAAAAACTCCTTAGTTGAATTGCAAACTTTATGGAGGCCTGCGATCCTAATAACCTTTACACTTGTTTTAACCGGTTTAGCCATTGGTTTATGGACAAGCAGGTTACTTAAGGTAGATATAATAACAACAATTCTTGGCGCAGCACCCGGTGGAATAAGCGGAATGAGTCTCGTCGGTTCTGAATATGGTGTGGGACCAGCAGTTGCTACTCTGCATGCAGTAAGGTTAATTACTGTCCTTTTAATTCTACCCTTAATTGTAAAAATGCTAAATCTTTTTGGAATAATTAAATCTTAAAGATCTCTAGACATAATGTAAATAAAAGATATTTTTTATATAGATAGTAAAATACTAATGAAAAGATACAAAGTGAAAAAATTATTTTTTCTACTAGTGATATTCATTCCTACAACATTTTTTGTCTCTGAAGCAAGTGCAAGTGGATTTGGAGCAGAAATATTTTGTACTATGCGAGACGGTGGAAATGATCATGAAAGCAGTTGGAAAGCTGCTTACAGTTATATTAAAAAACAAAAGGGGGGGCTTTTTAAGATCAAACCAAATCGAGCTGCCAGTCAAATTGTTGAAACAGTTATAAGAGAAAGGGAAAAATTCTCATATTGTGTTGAATATTTAGATCAACTTTATCCTGACAGAAAACTTCAATTAGAAAAAAATAGAGAAGAAAAAAGGAAAAAAGAGGCTAAACTTTTGAAAGAAAAAAGAAATAAAAATAACTCAGAAGAAACATTTGATAGATATAGTTATTAATTCATAAAGGTATAAATAATTACATTTACGTAACCAATTAAATATTATTTTTTAAAGTATATTTTAATACATAAAAAATATTTTACCTAATGAATAAACTGTTTATAAAATAATCAACATTATGTTGACTTTTATAATTAATCCGGCAATATTAAATGTAATTAAATAATCTGAATGCATATTAATGATGCGATCTTTTTGGAAGATTTATGTCCTAAATTCAGATTAAGACAATGGCGTAAATCAATTCATAGATTTACAGGAAAAAGTTGCATATATTGCGGAAAACCTTCGGAATCAATTGACCACGTAATTCCTAGAAGCTTAGGAGGACTTAGTACAACAGAAAATTGTGTTCCAGCATGTCTGTCATGTAATGGAGATAAATCAGATGACAATGCTTTGTATTGGTACCGAAAACAAAAATTTTATGATCCAAGAAGAGCTATGGCTATTAGAGCGTGGTTAGATGGTGATTTAAGATTAGCTATTAGATTATTAGAATGGGCTAAACCTAACTCAAAGAGTAAAAATAAAAATTACGAATTAAATGATAATAAATTTAATGCTGCTTAATCACCAAATAAGACATGCCTTGGTAGAGTAATATTTCTCACATAAAACTTCAGAACTTTTTGGTGATTCAGGAAATATTAAAAATGCGCAAGATGCAAGAAGTATTGGAATAACTTTTTGATAGAATTTATAATTTGAACCAATTTTTGAATAGTTAAATTTTTCTTTTACTCTAAAAGTTGAATTATCAAAACTAATTATCTTTAGTTTTACATTAGGATGTATTAGGTTTTGCATTTTCTAATAATACATATGTACTAAATTTAATACTATATGATCGATTTAGCAAGTCCACTAACAATCAAAAACAAATTCATAATCTTTGGAGGAGGTTTTAGCGGAGAGTATTTTGCTAAATCAATCAGAAAACTAGGCTGCACTGCTCTAACAAGTTCTCGGTCAATAAATGATGACCCCAACAGTTTTATTTTTAACAGCGAACAAAACCTATTACCTGAAGATTCAATCTTTGATGGAGTTACGCATATTCTTAGTTGCATACCGCCAGGCAAAAATGGTAAGGACCCAGTATTAAAAAGTCTTAAAAATAAAATAAATAGTCTACCTATCCAGTGGGTTGGATATTTATCTACCACTGGGGTTTATGGCAACACTGATGGTGATTGGGTCTCTGAAAAAGATCAACCCAAACCTTTTCAAGAAAGAAGTCAAAGACGATTAAATTGTGAAAAAGAATGGATTAATTCAAATTTGCCAATTCAAATTTTTAGGCTACCAGGTATTTATGGACCTGGGAGGTCAACTTTAGAGGCTATTAAAAATAAAAAGATCAAAGTAATCCATAAAAATAATCAAGTTTTTTCGAGAATACATGTTGCTGATATCGCAAATGCAATTATTTACTTAATACAAAATAAAAATAAATTAGATTTTCATCAAATAATTAATATCGCTGACGATGAGCCATGCGCACAGATTGAAGTAATAAAATATGCCTACCAATTGCTTGGACTAAAGATGCCTAAAAAAATATTATTTGAAGAGGCTAAAACAGATTTATCTCCAATAGCTCAATCATTTTGGTTAGAAAATAGAAGAGTTTCCAATAAATTATTATGTAAAAAATTAGGTTATAAACTTATTTACAAAAACTATCAAGTAGGATTAAATAATTGTTTGACTAATTTTAAATAGACAATCAATAATATAAATTTCATTTAATGCATTAAATAAAAATCAAATTTTAAAAGAAAAATGAGAACTGTAATTTATAACTAATAAAATTTTATTTATGAGCATTCAAAATTCTACTATTGATGATAAATTTAAAGTTATCATTAGCGTTGGAGATGATTCAGGAATTGGACCTGAAATTATTTTAAAAGCTCTTTTTTCCAAAGAAATTCCAAATAATATTGATATTTCAATTGTTGGATCCCAAATAAACTTAGAAAATACATATAAGCATCTTAAATCTTTAGGAGTCGAAGATATTGTAGATCCAAGCAACTACAAAATATTTGATATTAAAATTCCTTTTGAAATTAATCAACCAAAAAAAAATAATGGGAATACAAGTTTTTTTTATTTAAAAAAAGCTATTGAAATTGTCCAAGAATATCCAAATGCAGCTTTAGTTACTGGACCTATTTGTAAAAAGTCATGGGCTTTAGCGGGTCACAATTATTCTGGTCAAACAGAATTTTTGGCAGAATCTTGCCACGCAAATAATGTTGGTATGTTGTTTACTGCTAAATCTCCAATAACTAATTGGAGGTTTAATACATTATTAGCTACTACCCACATACCTCTTTGCGAAGTACCAAAACAATTATCAACAAAATTAATCCATAGAAAATTAGATTTGCTGGCGAAATTTTGCAGGAATTACGTTAATAATCCTCTTCTAAAAGTTGCGGGATTAAATCCTCATGCTGGTGAAGGAGGAATATTAGGAAATGAAGAAAAGGATTGGATTAATAATGCATTAGAGAGCTGGATTAAACAAAATAAAGAAGTGAATTTGATAGGTCCGATTTCTCCTGATACTTGCTGGAATTCATCAGCAAAAGCGTGGAGAGAAAAAACAGCTCCACTACATGATGGGATTCTTGCTATGTATCATGATCAAGGATTAATTCCAATTAAAGTTATTGCACTTAATTACTCAGTTAATACAACCATAGGTTTACCTTTTATTAGAACATCTCCTGATCATGGTACAGGATTTGATATTGCGGGGAAAGGTTTAGCGCAATCTCAAAGCATGGTAGAGGCAATAAAAACAGCTATTGATTTAACCAAAGATTCAAAGCTGTTTAACGCGCATTAATACCTGTCCAAACTCTACAGGTGTTCCATTATCAACAAGTATTTCTACGATTTCAGCGTTAAATTCAGATTCAATTTCGTTCATTAACTTCATAGCTTCAAGTATACAAATCGTTTGGCCAACATTTATCTTACTGCCTAACTCCACGAAAGGATCCTCTTCAGGAGCCGCAGCTCTATAAAATGTTCCAACCATAGGAGAAGTGATGTCAGTAAGACCTGAGCTCCCTGGAGGAGCCACCTGAGAGACTTCAGCGTTGCCTATAGAAGGCATATTATCAATTGGACCTGCTTGAGAAGCAATTTTTTGCTTCTGCAAAGAATTTTTTATTGTTGAATTATCAGATAAGTGATTCTTATCGAGCAGATTTCTTTTTATCTCAAGTTTAAAATCTTCTCCTTCCAGAGAAAATTCTTGAATATCACTTGTAGAAATTTTTTCTATTAAGCGATCTAGGTCATCATGATCTAATTTCATAGCCATTAGTTTTCACGTCCAAGGTAACTATCGTTACGGGTATCAACCCTAATCATTTCACCAGGGGAAATAAACAAAGGGACCATAACTTGTGCTCCTGTCTCTAGGATAGCTGGTTTAGTACCCCCACTTGCTGTATCTCCTTTAACTCCAGGATCTGTTTCTTTCACTTTTAAAGTGATGGAAATAGGTAATTCAACTTCTAAGACTTTTTCTTTGTAAAAAATCACATTAACCTCCATACCTTCTTTTAAATATTTTGAACCTCTACCAATTTGATCAGAGGATAGTCTTGTCTCTTCAAAACTTTTCATATCCATAAAAACATAATCACCTGACTCCACATAAGTATGTTGCAAGTTAGACTTTTCTAGGATAGCTTGTTGTACTGATTCTCCTGCTCGAAAAGTTTTTTCGATCAAATTACCATTTCGAACTGATTTTAATTTTGTTCGCACAAATGCAGAACCTTTACCGGGCTTAACATGTAGAAATTCTACGACGCGCCAAACTTGCCCATCAATTTCAATGGTGGTACCTGTGCGAAAATCGTTACTGGAAATCATTCCTGTATTACATACCCAAGGATCATAAACCTGCAAGAGTGCTATGCAAAACTTCTTATCAAATCAGAACAAATTTTATTTGCTTGTTATGTTAATTCTAATACAAGTTTTCTTCTTAAATTCAGGCCAAGTATTAGCTGATTTACCTACCGGAAACGCAGTAAAAGACCCTAATGCAATCCTCAGAAATGCTCTCCCTATCAAGCAAGTTGAATTACAAGAAATTCAACATAAGTTAGAAGAAACTAGTGATCTTGTAAGAGGAGGAAGATGGCCAGCCCTTTCAAAAACTGTTACAAAATGTCAATCTTTACTAAAAAAATATAAGAAAAATATTATCGAAGAATTACCCATTGAAAAACAAAAAAAAGCAGAAAGTACTTTTTTAGATCTTAAAAATGATTTTGATAATCTTCAAAACGATGCCAAATCAAAAGATAAATACTCGTTTATCGCAACTAGAAAAGAGGCATTAGATAAAATAGGCGGAGTTGAAGAGTATTTTTTGCCCTCCGATTTTCCTTATTCTATCCCAAGCGAATTTGATGATCTCCCCAGATTACTTGGTAGAGCGCGCGTTGATATAAAGACATCAAAAGGGGATATGGAGGCAATAATAGATGGATTTAATGCTCCTCTTACTGCTGGTGCATTTATAGATTTATCTTCAAAAAACTTTTACAATAATTTACCAATTAATAGAGCAGAAGAATTTTTTGTTCTTCAAACCGGTGATCCTCTTGGCGATGAAATTGGATATATAGATCCTGAAAAAAAAGTCGAAAGACACGTTCCTCTAGAAATAAGAATACCTAACGAAAAAGAAACTTTTTACAACGAAACATTTGAAGAATTAGGTCTTTATACAGAAACACCAACTCTGCCATTTGCGACACTTGGTACCTTGGGATGGTCTCATTCAAGTACAGAAGTTAATGATGGATCATCTCAATTTTTCTTCTTTTTGTATGAAGCCGAGCTAAATCCAGCTGGTAGAAATTTAATTGATGGAAGGAATGCCGCATTTGGTTATGTTGTGAAAGGTTTTGAAGTTTTAGAGGAGCTTACAAAAGATGACACAATCTTATCTATTGATGTTTTAGATGGACTAGAGAACCTTAAACTAAATGCATAAAGAATTGTTAGAAGATATTGGCGAAAAAGAATTAATAAAAAGACTTGCCAAATTTATGCCTAAAAATCAAATTTCTGATGATTGTGCATTCATAAAAACCACAAATAAAGATCTTTTAATTAATACTGATTCATTAGTTGAAAATGTTCATTTTAGTAATGAAACAATTTCTGCCTTGGACATTGGATGGAAAGCTGTAGCCAGCAACGTTTCTGACTTAATCTCAAGTGGTTGCAACAAAATTATCGGGGTTAATATTGGTTTAGTAGTTCCACCTGAAACAGATTGGACTTGGATTAAAGATTTATATTCGGGCATAAATCGAGCATTGGAATATTTCGGAGGGTCAATTCTTGGAGGAGATTGCTCTATGGGAAAAGAAAAAGTAATCTCAATGACAGTTATTGGAACACAGGGAGAAATAAAATTACGAAGAAGCTCATGCAGGCCGAAAGAAATTATTATGACAACTGGTATACATGGCCTTAGCAAATTAGGCTTAATGATAAAAAGTAAAAAAATTTTTGATAGTAATATTTATCTAACGCAAACTTTAATCGATAGATCCATACAGCAATTTTGCAAACCAAAACTTCAACCGAAATTTCTAAAAAAAATACTTAAAACACGTCCAAATAAAAGTTTTAAAACAATTGGTTGCACAGATAGTAGTGATGGCTTATTCCAAGCCTTAAAAGATTTATCAATTGAAAGTAATTGTAAAGCAATAATTGATTACAAAAAAATTCCAAAGCACACAAACTGGCCTAAAGGGAATGAGTGGGACAGGTACTATTTCTTTGGCGGAGAAGATTATGAATTAGTTTTTTCTTTACCAAGAAGATGGGCTAAAAATCTTTTAAATTCAGACAAAAGGATCTCAGAAATAGGGTATTTTACTGAGGGAGTTCCCTCAGTTGAATTTAAAAATCTCAAAAATGATAAGTTTCTAACATATAAATCTTTTTCCCACTTTTAATTACTCCCAATTTTTCGCTACTATCTCTGCTAAATCTACAACTCTTTGACTATACCCCCATTCGTTGTCATACCAAGCAAGAACTTTTACAAGGTTTTCACCAATACACATTGTAAGATCGCTATCAACTATAGATGATTCATTAGTACCTGCATAGTCACTTGATACAAGTGGTTCATCACCATATTTAATAATTCCTTGCATTGATCCAATAGAAGCTTCTTTCAGAGCATTATTAACTTGATCGCTGGTAACAGATTTTGAAGATTCAAAAACAAAATCAACAGCTGAGACATTAGGAGTAGGTACTCTCATCGCTATACCAGTTAGTTTTCCTTTCATCTCAGGGTAAACTAGAGCAACTGCTTTAGCAGCCCCTGTTGAAGTAGGAACAATATTTGTGGCTGCTGCTCTAGCCCTTCTTAAATCTCTATGACTGTTATCTAATATACGTTGATCACCTGTATAACTATGAATAGTTGTCATCAATCCTTTATTAATACCAAAAGTTTGATCAAGAACTTTAACTACTGGAGCTAAACAGTTTGTAGTACAACTAGCATTACTCAAAATATCAAAATCACTATGTTTATACTGATCAGCATTTACTCCTACTACATAAGTACCAACCCCTTCACCTTTACCAGGTGCAGTAAGGATTACTTTTTTAGCTCCAACTTCAAGGTGTTTACTTGCTCCTACATCAGTATTGAAAACTCCAGTTGATTCGATAACCAAATCAACTCCCCAATCTTTCCATGGTAAATTCATTGGGTTTCTATCTGAAAAACACTTAATTGTTTTGTTATTAATCACAAAAGTGTCATCAGTATATTGAATATCAACACCATCCAATTGTCCTAATACTGAATCATATTTAAGTAGATGCGCATTAGTTTTAGGATCTGAAGTTACATTAATACCAACTACTTCTATATTGGTATAAGCACCTCTACTTAACCAACAACGCATAAAGTTTCGCCCAATTCTGCCAAACCCATTAATTGCAACACGCAAAGTCATAACTAAAATTTCTGATGATAACCTAAGTTGCTGATCATACAGAATTTTGTGCAATAAAGTAAGTGTTTTTTAATTTATTAAGCAAATAATTCTATATTTTGTATTAATTCAATAAACATAAATCAATTTTTTTGTTAAAAAAATACCAAAATAATTACTTAGAAGTTATCTTGATTTAAGTCAAAGATGACAATTGCAAACGGAATTAGTAAATAAGGAACATTATCATTTAATTGGCATTGGTGGTATTGGAATGTCTGCAATCGCTTTAGCATTAATTAAAAAAGGATACTCAGTTTCTGGCTCTGATTTAATTCAAAATCAAGAAACACAAAAATTAAAAGAATTAGGTGCAATAATTTTTGATTCTCAAATAAAAAATAATATTGATTTTGTAATTTCAAGATTTCAAAATAAAAAAATCAATATTGTTATAAGTTCAGCTATCAAAAATGAAAACGAGGAATTACACTATTGCCAAAAAAATAATTTTTTAATAAAACATCGTTCAGAAATTCTTGCAATGATAATGAAGTCATATATATCATTATCAATAGCTGGTAGCCATGGGAAAACATCCACAAGTACATTCCTCTCCACTTTATTAGAATTATGTACGCATAATTCTTCTTCAATTACAGGTGGAATAATACCAATTTATAAATCAAATGCCTATATAGAAAATACAAAATTCTTAGTTACAGAAGTTGATGAATCTGACGGAACAATTAATAATTATAATTCTAATCTTGGAATAATTAATAATATTGATTTTGATCATTGTGACCATTTCACCAACATTAATGAAGTGCTATCTTCATTTAAAAAATATGCTTCTAATTCCAAAAAGTTATTAATAAATTATGATTGTGAAATTACGAAGAAAAATTTTACTTCAAATAATCAATGGTCAAATAAAGAAAGTGATAATATTGCCTATTCAATAATTCCTATTGAGATAAATAAAAATAATACTATTGGCAAATATTATGAAAATGGGCATTTCATTGACATGGTAAATATACCAGTTCCAGGATTACATAACCTATCTAATATTACTGCTGCGATAGCAGCATCTAGGATAATTGGAGTACGTTTTAGCGAAATCAAAAAACACATCAAATCTTTAGAATTACCAAAAAAACGATTTGAATTTAAAGGGAAACTAAATGAAAGAATTATTTATGATGATTATGCACATCATCCTAGTGAAATTAAAGCAACAATTGCTTTGGCAAGACTATTTCTTAAAGATAAAAACAACAATAATATTAAACCAAAAAGTAGACTAGTTGCCATTTTTCAACCCCATAGATTTACCAGAGTAAAAAAATTTATAAATGAATTTGTTAAAGAACTTTCAAAAGCAGATGTTATTTATTTAACAAGTATTTTTGGGGCTGGAGAGAAAAATATAGATAACATTAACTCACAACTAATTGCTGAACTTATCTATAAAAATAATAAAAATGTTAAATATCTAAAAAATAATTATGAGATTAAAGATAATTTTTTTGAGTTAACACGAAAGAATGATTTTATAATAAATATGGGAGCTGGAGATTGTCATAATCTTTGGTCAATCTTAAATAAAAAAAATAACTATAATAATAAAATAACTAATGAATAATATTAATTTTGAAAAGAAAATACTACTTTCTAAGTATACAACAATAAAAGTGGGCGGTTTTGCAGAATATTTTTCAAAACCAAATAATAAAGGTGAATTTATAAATTTAATTAAGTGGTCACATTTTAATAATCAAGAATGTCGAATAATTGGAGCTGGCTCAAATCTGTTAATAAATAATATTTTTTTAAAAGGATTAACTATATGTACCAAAACAATGAGATCTATCAAAATTAATTCTAACACTGGGATTGTAGAGGCAGAAGCTGGAGCTTTGTTGCCAACTATATCAAATATGCTTGCAAAAAATGGATTGCAAGGCGGTGAATGGACTGTGGGAATTCCCGGGACAGTCGGTGGCGCTATTTGTATGAATGCAGGATCAGGAAAATTTTCATTAGACCAGAATCTTTTGTCAGTTCAAGTGATTAATACTAAAACTCTTGAAACATATGAAATACAGAAAAAAGATATAGATTTTCAATATAGGTACAGTCCTTTTCAACAAAATAACCTAATAATAATAAGTGCCAAACTGCTTTTTGAACCAAAAGGAAATATTCAAAAGTTATTAGAAACAACAAAGAATAATCTTAAGAAGAAAAAAGAAACACAACCATACGATTTACCAAGCTTTGGAAGCGTTTTTAAAAATCCAATTAATAATTATGCAGGAAAATTAATTGAAGAGTTAGGATTAAAAGGTTTTAAAATAGGTGATGCAGAAATATCAACTAAACATGGGAATTTTATCGTAAACAATTCGTCCGCGAATTCACAAGAAATATTAGATTTAATAACAGTAATTCAACAAAAAGTGCTACAAAAAAAAGGGATTTTTCTTCAACCCGAAGTAAGAATGATGGGTTTTGACTATCCTTAAATAAAGAAACATTTTATAAAATGGCAGGTTTTGGACTTCCTAACTTTGGACAACTAACAGAAGCTTTTAAAAAAGCTAAAGAAATTCAACAAAATGCTCAAAAATTACAAGATGAACTTGAAAGCATGGAAATTGAAGGTAAAAGTGATGATAATATGATTAAAGTATGGATTAGCGGAAACCAGGTCCCTCTAAGAGTTGAAGTAAATGAAGAAATTTCTAATTCCAATAAAGAAGAAATAGAAAAAAATATTTTAGAAGCTATCAAGAAAGCACATGAAAGCTCAACTTCTACAATGAAGGAGAAAATGAACGATTTAACTGGTGGCTTAAATATTAATCTCCCCGGATTAAACAATAATGACTCTTAGATGATTCAATCATTTCCTTATAAAAAGTATACCTTTCAAAATTCTTATTTAAATTACAACCCTCATCATTTATATGTAAGCAATTACGGAATTTACAATTTATTCCTTGATGGACTACTTGTTTATAAATTTCTGGATACAAATTAGGCAATTCAAGAATATCTATTTCGAGTGTTTGCATGTTAAATCCAGGAGTATCAACGATATAACTTTTACTTGATAAAGAAAATAGCTCAACATTTCTAGTAGTATTTTTTCCACGTTTTATTTTCCTTGAAACTGGTGCCGTAGTATTGTCCAAACCTGGAATAATTCTATTTAATAAAGTAGTTTTACCAACACCGGATGGGCCCATAAATATAGAGCATTTTTTTTTCTTTAACTCAGTCAACAAATTTATAAAATTCTCTGGAGTGTTCAAATTTAAAGTGATAGCTTGATATCCCCATTTATGAAATTTATCAATTAAGAAAAGTCTTTTTTGCTCTGTTATTAAATCACATTTTGTGAGCAATAGTGAAACTTCTACACCCATTTGCTCAGCAGATATTAAAAACTTATTGACTTGAGATAAATTTAATTTTGGCTCTTCGACAGAACAAATTACATATATATTTGAAATATTTGCAACAGATGGTCTTTCTAAAAGATTAGTCCTTTTAACTAAACTTTCTATTGTTGCCCTTTTACTTTTCAAGTCAATTTGATGAAGAATCACTTTATCTCCAACAAAAACAAGTTGATTTCTAAAATTTACAGACTTTCTGATTTTGCATAAAAATTTTGTATTAAATTCCGAATTTTGATGTTCTTTTATTTCAACCAAATAAAATTCATTAAATTTTTTTATAACAAGTCCTTTAAGTTTTTTATCAACTCTCATGCAAGATTTTTAATTTTATTATTTTTTTATCTTCTTCAAGTATTTGAAAAAAATAATTCATTTCGTTTAAAGATTTTTTGACCATTTCTTCTGGTTCTCCTTTATCTAAATACACAATCAAAGTTTCATGTATTGATAACTTCTCTAATGCTAATTTACATTTCACAACATTCAAAGGGCATGGAATTGATTCCAAATCCAAAACTCTTATAACCTCCTTCAAGATTCCTTACCAAACAACTTACTAAATAGTCCACTATTAGTGCTTGAATTCTTATCAGAATATTTAGAAGCTAAATTCTCAAGAAGAACACGCTCGTCGTCTGTAATTCGAGTTGGAAGTTTAACCTTTACTAAAACTTGGTGATAACCTCTAGCAACTGGATTACCCAATCGAGGTACACCTTTGTTCTCTAATGATAGGGAACTGTTTGGCTGAGTGCCGCTTGGAATTTTTAAATTAACTTTTCCATCAACGGTGATGATATCAATAGTATCTCCAAGAATAGCTTGAAGATAACTTACTGATATTTCGGAGTAAATATTGATACCCTCTCTCTTTAAGTTTGGATCATTTTTAACTTTTATAAAAACATAAAGATCTCCAGCTGGACCACCTTTTAAACCTACATTTCCCTCTCCAGAAACTCTCAATTTGGTTCCTGTATCAACTCCTGCGGGAATATTAATACGCAATTTTTTTCTAACTTGTTTGACGCCATTTCCACCACAACTTGTGCATGGATCTGCGATTATTTGACCAGAACCATTACAAGTTGGACATTCTGCTACTTGAGTAAAATTACCAAAAGGGGTTCTTGTTGCTCTTCTAACCTGACCGCTTCCACCACATGTTGTACAAGTAGTGGGGCCTGTTCCTGGTTTTGCTCCGGTGCCTCTACATACTTCGCAAGTTTCTAAATGAGGTATTTTTATTTCTGTTTGTTGTCCAAAAATTGCATCTTTAAAACCAATATTTAAGTCGTACCTTAGATCATCACCTTGTTGTGGACCTCTTCTCTGTGATCTACCTCCTTGTGGAGATTGTCCTCCAAAACCGTTAAAAAAAGTTTCAAACAAGTCTGCAAAACCACCCATATCTCCCATATCTGGCATTCCAGCTGCTCCTCCTAACCCAGCCTCACCAAACTGATCATATCTAGCTCTAGTTTCAGGATCAGCTAAAGCCTCATAGGCCTTACCTATCTCTTTAAATTTATCTTCAGCTCCTGGATCTTTATTAACATCAGGGTGATATTGTCTCGCTAACTTTCTATAAGCACTTTTTAAAGTATCAGCATCAGCATCTCTTGATACACCTAGTATTTGATAAAAATCAGCCATTAGATAATGCTCAACTATTCATTAAGGGATTTAATTATTTTCAGAGATAGTGCTCTCTGAATCAATATCTTCTTCAACTTTATCCTTTTCTTCTGGTTCTTGTGAATTTTTTTGGCCAGGACCCATTGAAACTTTCACCAATGCATGTCTCAAAACCTTACCCTCTAAATGATACCCTCGTTGTAGTTCTTCAGTGATTATGTCCTCATTAAACTGTTCACTTGGTTCTCTTAAAACTGCTTCATGCAAATTCGGATCGAATTGTTGTCCAACTACCCTCATTGGAGCAACTCCTTGTTGTTTTAATACCTCTACTAATTGTTTATATAAGCCTTGGTAACTTCTATGTAGAGTTTGAGCCTCATCACTCTCAGGTTTTAATTGTTGCCTTGCCCTCTCAAAATTATCAACGATAGGCAATATTGCAGTTAAAGCTTTGGAAACAAGTTGAACTTTTAAATCATCTTGATCTCTTGATTGTCTTTTTCTAAAGTTATCGAAATCAGCCGCAATTCTTACATATTGACTTTTTAAAGTCTGATGCTCTTTTTCTAGTTGTTCTAATCTTGCATCATTATTGGTAATCGTATTTTTTAAATCATCTGCATTAACTTTATCTTTACTTTCTTCAGATAATTCTTCATTTTCATTAGTTTGATCTTCAATTAAAGGAGAATCTTCATTAATATTATTCTCTTCAGAAACATTCTCTTCTTTATTATTTGTATTTTCTGATTGTTCTTCAATCATTACTCTAAAATTTATTAAAACTATTGTGAATGAAATTGACGCACAAAACAAGTTGCGGAAGGCCGCACTAATTGATCATTCCGCTACAAACTTCAAGGCAAGACCATTATTACAATATCTTTTCCCTGTTGGCAAAGGTCCATCATTAAAAACATGACCTTGATGTCCTCCGCATCTGGAACAATGATATTCTGTTCTTGGAACAATTAATTTAAAATCTTTTTTAGTTTCTACAGAACCTTGAATTGGATCCCAAAAGCTAGGCCATCCTGTTCCACTATCAAATTTAGTATCAGAAGTAAAAAGAGCCTGATTACAACCTGCACAATAAAAAATTCCTTTTCTCTTCTCATTATTTAATTCACTACTGAATGCTCTTTCAGTGCCCTCTTCGCGCAGGATATAATAAGATTCTGGACTAAGTTTCTTTTTCCATTCTTCATTTGTTAAATTCCAATCTTCCTCAGAAGATATAGATTTAGCGGATACTTCCTTGGGTTTAAAAATAAATTTTAAAATTGACATAGTAGGAATTAAAATAAAAGTTCTTCTGGATAAAAATTTATTCATATCTTCAATACTCTTGAATAATATTTAATGAAAAGTTATCAAACTAATTCTATAAATAATTTACACAAAATCAGTGTTGCTCCAATGATGGATTGTACAGACAAACATTTTAGGATGATAATGAGAAAAATAAGCTCAAAAGCCCTTTTATACACTGAAATGATAGTGGTCCAAAGTTTAATTTATACAGATAAAAAAGAAAAATTTTTAAACTTTAATTCAGAAGAACGCCCCTTATCAATACAATTTGGTGGAGATGACCCTAAAATGCTTAAAGAGGCGGCAAAAATTGCTCAAGATTGGGGATATGATGAAATTAACTTCAATGTAGGATGTCCAAGTCCAAGAGTTTGCTCAGGAAATTTTGGTGCTTCACTTATGAAAGAACCTAAAAAAGTAGCTAAATGTATAGAGTCTTTGAAAAATAATTGCACCTTACCCGTAACAATCAAACATAGAATTGGAGTTGATCAGGAATATAGTTTTGAGAAATTAAATAGTTTCGTGAAAGAAGTTGCCAATGCTGGAGCAGACAGATTTATCGTGCATGCAAGAAAAGCAATCTTAAAAGGCTTAAACCCTAAACAAAATAGAACTATTCCACCACTCAAGTACGATGTGGTTAAAGAATTAAAAACAATGAATCCTGAACTGCTAATAGAGATAAATGGTGGTTTTACAAATATTGATCAATGTATAAATGCATTAAACGATTTTGATGGTGTAATGATAGGAAGATCTGCTTACAAACATCCTTTAATATGGTCTGAAATTGATCAAAAGATCTATAAAGAAAACAATAAAATCAAAAGTGCTTCAGAAGTTATATTTTCCTTAATTCCCTACATTGAAAACCATTTAAAAAACAAAGGAAATAGTTGGGATATATGTAAGCATCTTATAAATCTAGTTGAAAATATACCTAAAGCAAAAATCTGGAGAAATAAAGTTTCTAATAAATCAAAACAAAAAGAATTTAATATTGATTATTTAATCAAAATTACATCAGAACTTAGAGAAATGGGTTATTAATTACTTTCCTGAGAAATTTCAGAATTGTTTACTACACTTCTTTTTCTTCTACTTCTGCCATTTTCAAATTCAGAATTTTCGGAAGAGTTTCCATAACTTCTATCTTCCCATCCTTCTGCTCCAGAAGATTTATTAGCATAAGTTGCAGTAGGTTCAGAGTAACCGCCTCTACCGCCGCCGCCGCCTCTTCGATTACCGCCGCCACCTCTTGGTTCTGCTTTATTAATTCTTAAAGGTCTTCCCATAAGTTCAGTTCCCTGTAACCCATCAATAGCAGCTGATTCGATTGATTCATCTGCCATCTCAACAAAAGCAAATCCTCTTTTTCTACCTGTATCTCTTTCCAAGGGAAGAGAACAATTCATAACTTCACCAAAGGGTGTAAATAATTCTACTATGTCTTCTCGCTCTGCGCGGAAAGGCAAATTGCCAACAAAAATACTCACTTGAAACTCAACTTTAAAAAATAACCTAGATTAAAACTACTAATTAATAATTAATAATTAATAATTAAGCAGTCCAAATACATTACTACATTATTCTACTTCAATACATAGCATGTTGTAGAAAATTAATTGATTTTTTGTTTAACAATTTTTTTCTGCCATTTATTTATCTCTACTTTTACTTGATCAAATCCTGTTCCACCTAAACTATTTCTGGACTTGACTACGTTCATAGGATTAAGATTTTCAAAAATATCTTCTTTAAATTCACTATGAAATCTATGAAATTCTTCCAAATCTAAATCTTTAAATAAAATACCTTTTGTTAAGCAATACTTAACAATATCTCCCACTATTTGATAAGCCTCTCTAAAAGGAACTTTCTTCCCAACTAAATAATCTGCTAAATCAGTTGCATTAGAAAAATCATTATTGACTGAATCCATTAACTTTTCAACATTAAACTCGATCCCCTCATTTATTAAAATTGTCATAGCTTTCAAGCATGCAGAAACAGTATCTACAGTGTCAAAAATTGGTTCTTTATCTTCTTGGAAATCCTTATTGTATGAGAGAGGTACACCTTTTATGATTGTTAATAATGCATGCAGATTGCCATAAACTCGGCCAGTTTTACCACGTATTAATTCTGGAACATCTGGATTTTTCTTCTGAGGCATTAAGCTACTTCCCGTAGCACACTTATCTGTTAATTTTGCAAAAGAAAATTCATCAGTAACCCATAAAATAATTTCTTCTGAAATTCTACTTAAATGTGACATTATTAAAGCAGAAGTTGATACAAATTCAATGCAAAAATCTCTGTCGCTTACAGCATCAATACTATTATGATAAATATTTTCAAATCCTAATTCTTCGGCAGTAAAGTATCTATCTATCTTTATTTTTGTACCTGCTAGAGCTGCTGCCCCTAAAGGGGAAATATTTACCCTAGCTCTAACTTCTTTAAGCCTTTCACGATCTCTTTGAAACATCTCAATATATGCTAAAAGATGATGAGCTAAAGATAATGGTTGTGCTCTTTGCATATGGGTATAACCAGGAATTAAGGTATAAATATTTGACTCTGCAATAGAAAGTAAAGAATATTGTAATTCTGCAAGTTGACTGTCAATTATATCAATTTTTTTCCTCAACCATAGTCTGATATCTGTTCCTACTTGATCATTTCTACTCCTGCCAGTATGTAATTTTTTACCCGTTTCACCAATTAAATTAATAAGCTTTTCTTCAATACTATAATGAATATCCTCAGATGGAGCTTCAGGAGAAAATTTTCCCTCAATAAAATCTTGTTTGATAGACTCTAAGCCCTCAATAATCTCTATAGATTCACTATTAGACAAGACCTTTGTTTTACCTAGCATTTTTGCATGAGCAATAGAACAATCTATATCTTCAAAAATTAATGTCTTATCAAAACTTATTGAAGCATTAAACCCCTCAATAAAAGGATTCAAACTGCTATCAAACCTATTACTCCAAACTTTAGACATATTATTCAAAAACTTTAATTACTTCTAATAAAGCATTTTTTTATATAAGTGACAAAAAATCTAATCTATCTGAAAAACTATCATTGAAGCATCGTCCTCTAATTGTCTGTTTTTACCTGTAAATGCATCTAGGGTTTTGAAAATTGTATGTAAAATTTCTTTAGATTTGAGTGATTTTTTACATAGCTTTGAAAAGGATTTAATTAAACGTTCTTCATCAAATCTTTCTCCTAAAGCATTAGAAGCATCAGTGACTCCATCAGTATAAAAAAGAATTGCATCATTTTTTTTAAGTTGAATTTGACTACATTTATATTCAGCATCATTTTGTAAACCAAGGACAAAACCATCAGAATCCAACTTTACAATTTTTTGCTCAGAACTTTTCCAAAGCAAAGGGGGGTTATGTGCTGCATTAGCATACCTTAATTTCTTTGTTCTAGGATCATAATCTGAATAAAATAAAGTGACAAATCTATGAGACTGATCTAAATCATAAATAGTTAGCTGATTTAAATCGTGTAATATTCTATCTGGAGGCAAACCTGTCAAAACCTCTGCTCTAAGCATTCCACGTAACATAGTCATTAAAAGGCCTGCTGGAATTCCTTTACCCATGACATCACCAATAACTAAAGCCCACCTCGCCTTTGCCCTTCTTTTTTCAGAAATGTTTGTTTTTAAGGACATAAAATCGTAATAATCTCCTCCTAGTTGAAGTGCTGGTCTGCAGTGAGCGGCTAAATCAACTCCAAAAATAATTGGGCAATAATCCGGTAAAAGTTGCGATTGAATTTCTGCTCCAATAGAAATTTCTCTATCTAATTTTTCATGCTTTTTTTTTGTTTTAGTTAGCCAATAATTTTCTAAACCAACCGCCAAACAATTAAGAATAAAAGTTAAATTTCGTTCATTTATAAGAGATTCATTTAATATTTCTTGGTTGAATGTGTAAACAAATCCTCTACATTTCCCTCTTGACAAAATTTTATAAGACTTAATTTTATATTCTTTAAATTTATTATTTAAAGCTTTTTCAAAAGAATCAATTTCTTTAAGTCTATGATTTTTTGAAAAATCAAAATTTTTTAGATAACTCTTAATTTGGCAATCTATTTTTAAATTTTTTGTATACCCCGAAAACTTGATATTATCTTTCCATATTTCACCGTTTTCATTTAAAGGAATAATTAGACTTAATTGTTGGTTGAAAGTATGTTTTAAGATTAAAGAAATATAGTCTAGAAATCTTTTAATATTTGAGAAAGATTTTAAATAATAAGATAACGAAGATGCTATCTCAATAAATTTATCTTTCTTATCAAGTGAAAATTGATATTCACTTTCTAAAAATTTTTGAATTACCTCATTAGAGAGTAATTTTTCTTTTTGATTATTAGACAAAACAAATTAAATGTATAGGTATGTTTTAACACTAAAAATACATTTTTAAAAAATTAATTACATTTTATCTATCAGCAAGTAGAGCCTCAACAAATTCAAAACTATTAAAAGGCCTTAAATCTTTAATACCCTCTCCAGCTCCAATGAATCTTATGGGCAAATTCACTTCTGCAGAAACAGCTAAAGAAACCCCACCTCTTGAAGTGCCGTCCAATTTAGTAATAATTGCACCACTTAAATTTGCAGATTTTGCAAAACTTTTTGCTTGCTTTAATCCATTTTGTCCCTGGCTAGCATCTAAAACTAATAAAGATTCAATAATTGCATCAGGCACTTTTTTATCAATAATTTTTTTAATTTTTGATAATTCGTCCATAAGATTATTTTTAGTTTGCAACCTACCCGCAGTATCTACAAGTAATAAATCACTATTACGTTTTTTTGCTGCATTAATAGCATCAAAAACAACTGCTGCAGGATCTGCATTCTTTGATTGATTAGAAATAACATCAACCTGACTTCTATCGCCCCATACCTTTAATTGTTCTACTGCTGCTGCTCTAAAAGTATCTGCTGCTGCTATTAAAGTTTTATAATTACTTTTTGATGATAAATAAGCAAGTTTTCCAAGAGTTGTAGTTTTACCAACACCATTAACTCCAACTATTAACCAAACATTTAACTTACCTTTTTTTGGAACAAGAATATTTGATCCAGAATTTTTTATTGGTTCTTCAATGATTGCTTGTAATTCATTTTTTAAAAACTTTATCCCTTCTTCTCCTCCAACAACTTCTTCATTTAATTTTTTCCTAAGAGAATCAATCACCTTATTTGTTGAATCCATGCCAACATCTGCTCTTATTAATAAAGTTTCTAAATCATCTAAAGACTCTGGTGTGAGTGGATCATCTCCTAATTTATCTAATAATTCGGTTACAAAACCTTTTCTTGTTTCTTCTAATCCTCTACGCAATTTACTTAACCAATCTATTTCGTCCGTGGAAATTTCATTTATTTTTTTACCTTGTGCAGCCAACACCATCGCTGACCAAGTAAATTCATCATCAAATTCTCCTAAATTGGCTGCAGTTTCATATGTAACATTTGAAAAATCTTTCTTATAAACCTCTTCTTTAATCTGCTCTTCTTCTTTAATCTGCTCTTCTTCTTTAATCTGCTCTTTTTCTTTAATCTGCTCTTTTTCTTTAATCTGCTCTTCTTCTTTAATCTTCTCTTTTTCTTTAATCTTCTCTTCTTCTTTTTTTAATGCTTGTTTTTGTTTTAATAAAGCATAGGCTTGAGCAGCCCATTCACGAGATGTATCGGAATCATTATTTATCATAAATATTTTTTTAAATCGTATTTAATTAAATTATAAAAAATTATTGATTTATATCCAATAATTATTTTACTTTAATTCTTTGCAACCTCCTTAAAACACCATTAATCATTTTTCTACCTTGAATATCGCTATATTTATTGGCTAAATTAACAGCCTCATCACATGCAACCGCAACAGGAGTATTTAAAAAATGAATATCAACATAAGCTAAACGCAAAATATCGCGATCAATTCTAGGTAATCTCTTTAATCTCCATCCATCCATTACCGCATCAATTTCACAATCAATTCTTTGAAAATTTTTAATTATGCTTGAAATTCTATTATTAACATCTTTTCTAATATCATTTTGATTGCTTGAAACAACCAATTTAGGAAAATCTAAAGTAACTGAAACTGAATTCATTACAGATTCAATTTTATGAAAAGCTTTTTTGAATTCATCTCTAACATTGCCAAAAGAAGAATTGCTTCCTTCTTTTAATTCAATGTCTAAAAGATTTTGCGATACATTTTCTAAATCTGCTTCACAATCATCTAACTCATCTCTGCAGTAGTTTATTAAAGAATCTAAAGCAGATTCAAAAATCTCATCTATTTCTAATTTATTTAATTCTAAATCTCCTTTGTCATTAATAAGGCCTAATGAAAGTAATGATAATTCTCTAGAAAGCGATCTATTATGCATCAATTAAGTAGATGAAATATTTGAAGAAGCTCTTAGTTGAGAAAATAATTTCGAGAAAGTGGGATTTGTAGAATTAACTTTTTCATCTGGATTAACAATCCCAACTGAAATAATTGTTCTAAAAGCATCTTCAACTGAAATATCTAGGTCTTTCACAGAAGATTCAGGAACTAATGTATACCAACCAGTTGTTGGGTTAGGAGCAGTAGGTATAAAAACACTTAATAATTTCTTATCTAATTCTGATTGCAGTGATGGGCCAACATCACCAGTAACAAAACCAACACTAAATAATCCCTCTCGTGGATACTCAACTAAAACAACTCTTCTAAACCTATTAGACTTATTACTTAAAAATGTTTCAAGTAATTGTTTAAGAGTTTTATAAACTGCTCCTGCTACTGGAATCTTTGATAAAGTACCTTCTCCGAATTCTAATAACCACCTTCCTACAAAATTTCTAGCCATCAAACCAATAAGTAAAATAGCTAATAAAGGGACAGTTAAACCTAAGGTTAAATTAATTAAATCTTGTAATAAAGGGTTTAATGTAATGAATGGATTTAGTTGTTTTGGTACCGAAGTGACTAATGTAAGAACAAATTTACTAACGATAGAAGATAGCCAAATAGTTGTTGCTAATGGGATAACAACTAACAATCCAGCTATAAGATCATTTTTTAAATCTTGTTGGAGCCTAGTACCTAGGTTCGAATCTTGACTTTGAGTTGATTCAACCAAAATTAAAATTCCTAATTTTATACATTTTACTAATAATTTAACTAGTTTTACTAGATAGGGATATATCTATTTTTGAAAAATTAAAACTATATTATTAGTTTCCTTTTTAAAGATACCATTTTTTTCAATCTAAATCATAATATAGTAATGAAAGATGTAAGTCATAAAAACGAAGACTTAAGTTATAAACTAAAAAAAAGAGCAATTCTTGAAGGTTTTGCTGTGTCTGGCATAGCATCAATACCAGGGAGTACCCGTCTCAAATTAAGAACTAAAGCATTAGATAGATGGCTTGCAAATAATTATCATGGTGAAATGAAATGGATGGAATCAGAAAGGAGAAAGGATATAAAATCTCTCTTAAACGGAGCAAAAAGTGTTTTAGCTGTTGGTTTTAATTATTTAAGTGAAGAAAACAAACAAAATTCAAAATTTAAAATTGGAAAATTTGGCCAAGGAGAAGATTACCATAAAGTTATTTTTAAGAAATTAAAAAAGATAGGTCAATGGATTAATAATGAAATTCCAGATTGCAAATGGAAAATTTGTATTGACACCTCTCCACTTCTAGAAAAAGCTTGGGCAGAGGAAGCAGGATTGGGTTGGATAGGAAAAAATAGCAATATTATTAATCAAAAATATGGCTCATGGTTAACTTTAGGTTTTTTAATTCTTACTAAAGATTTTACACCTGATGGTTCATCTGAATCTCTTTGCGGGAAATGTGAAAAATGTATTGAACAATGTCCCACAAATGCCATAACAGAACCTTTTGTTGTAAATTCTGAGTTATGCATTGCTTATCACACTATAGAAAATAGGAATAAAACTTTTCCAGAACACATTGAAAAAAATCTAAATGGCTGGATTGCTGGTTGTGATATTTGCCAAGATGTATGTCCATGGAATAAACAAGTTCCTCTAAATAAAAGTATTGAAGCTATCCCAAGAGAATGGATTAAAAATCTTAACGTTGAATCATTAAGTTGGAATAAAAAAAAATGGGAATCATATCTAAAAGGAACTACATTAAAGAGAATAAAACCTTGGATGTGGGAAAGAAATATAAAAGCAGTCCTCAAAACAAAATAAAAAAATGAAAAAATCCATAGTAAAATTATTATTTTTTTCAATAATAAGTGGCCATATTTTTAATATGCATAATTTAAAAGCTATCGTACCGCATTATTATTTCCCAGAAACAAAATTTTTAAAACAAGAAGCTCTATCAATTGGGAAACAGGCCTATCAAATTTTATTTTTTGGTCAAGTCAAAGATAGCTTAAATATGGCCAAATTAGCTGTAAAAATTGATGATAAAAATGAAATATTATGGACGATTCTTGCTGAAACACAAATAGCCAGCAAATTATACAATGATGCTCTGATTTCTTTAAATAATGCCCACAAAATCAACCCTAAGATGGCTGAAGTATATTTTGCAAAAAGTACTATATATTTAAAACAATCAAAAATAGAAAAAGCAAAAATCTCCTTACAATCAGGTATCAAAATCCAACCGAAAAACTTTAATGCTATTTTTCAATTAGGAAATATTTATTTAATGGAAAAAAATTATGAAAAAGCTTTAGAAGAATTTAATAAGGCAATTAAAATTAAAAAAGATTTTTGGCAAGCTATCAATAACAAAGGTTTAGCATATTTTGAGCTAGACAAAACAAGTCTTTCTATTATCTCTTTTGAAAAAGCTATTTCTATAAAAGAGAACGCAGAATCACTGCTAGCATTAGCTACATGTTTAAGAACTAAAGATATTAATCAAGCAATAATAATTGCAAAAAAAGCTTTAATTAAAGATCCGAATTACGTCGAATATAATTACAGAAAAGAACAGCTTTGGGGTGAGAAACTGCAAACTTCTACTGAAAAACTTTTTAATAATACTGAACTTAAAAAAGAAATATTATTTGCAAAAACAAAATTAAATTAAATTTCATAATTATTAATACTGGTAAATATTTATTTACCTATTAATCTTAATTTAGTTTATGAAAGGACAAAGTTAATTTCCTAATTAAATGACTAAGGAAAAATTCACTTCAATATCGCTGCAAGAGGAAATGCAACGTTCTTATCTGGAATACGCAATGAGCGTGATAGTAGGACGTGCTTTACCTGATGCTAGAGATGGCCTAAAACCAGTCCAAAGAAGGATTCTTTTCGCGATGCATGAATTAGGGCTTACTCCAGATAGACCCTTTAGAAAGTGTGCAAGAGTTGTTGGAGATGTGCTAGGAAAATATCATCCTCATGGAGATCAAGCTGTCTACGAAGCCTTAGTTCGGTTAGTTCAAGATTTTTCTACAAAATATCCAACTCTTGATGGACACGGAAATTTTGGATCCGTTGATAACGATCCACCAGCTGCAATGAGATATACCGAAACTCGGCTAGCACCAATAGCTAATGAATGTTTTCTTGAAGAAATTGGATCTGATACTGTAAGTTACTCAAATAATTTCGACGGTTCACAACAAGAACCTGACGTATTACCTGCAAAGTTACCCTTCTTAATGTTAAATGGTTCCTCAGGGATTGCCGTTGGAATGGCTACAAATATTCCTCCACACAATTTAGGTGAGATAGTAGATGGCTTAATTGCTTTAATAAGAGATAAAGAAATAAGTGACTCAAAATTATCTAAAATTATATTAGGCCCTGATTTTCCTACAGGAGGAGAATTAATTCATAATGATGCAGTTAAAGAAGTTTATGAAAGTGGAAGAGGATCCATAACAATAAGAGGTGTTATTAAGAGGGAAGAAATTAATTTAGGAAAAGGGAAACATAAGAAAAATGCACTAATAATATCAGAACTCCCTTACCAAATAAGTAAAGCTGGATGGATTGAGAAACTTGCCGAATTAGTAAATTCAGGAAAAATTGATGGTATCTCTGACATTAGAGATGAAAGTGATAGGGATGGAATGAGAATAGTTATTGAATTAAAGAAGGATTCAAATCCTGAAATTGTAATATCAAATTTATATAAAAAAACCACATTACAAACAAATTTCGGTGCAATATTTTTAGCTTTAGTAAATGGTAAACCTATTCAACTTACTTTAAGAAAGTATCTAGATTATTTTTTAGAATTTAGAGAAGCAACAATTAAAAAAAGAACACAATATTTTTTAAAAATTACATCTGAAAAACTCGAAATATTAAAAGGTTTTTCAATAGCAACTAAAAATATAAAAAATATTATTGAAGTTATTCAAAACTCATCAAATGCAGCTGAAGCAAAATCAATATTAATGCCAAAATTTATTCTGAATAATATACAAGCAGATGCAGTTTTAAGCATGCCTCTTAAAAAATTAACAAATTTAGAAAGAAAACAAATAGAAGTTGATATGAAAGGATTAATTGAAAAAGAGGAAAATCTTAGAAATCTTCTCGATAATAGAAGTTTATTACTTGAAACTTTAATTAAAGAACTTACGCTTTTGAAGAAGAATTTTAATACAAAAAGAAAAACAAAAATCTTGAAAGATGTTAATGAAGCTGCAGAAATAGACACTATAAATAATCAAATATTAGAAGAACTTATAATTAAAAAAACCAAAATATCAATTGATAATAGATTCTATTTTAAAAAATTAATTTATTCTAATTACAGAAAATTATTAGAAAATGAAAATAAATTTATTGAAACTAAAAATGTTCAAAAGTTTATATGCAACATAAAAAAAAGCTTGAAAATCATCGGAGTTTCATCCTCTGGAAAAATACTTCAAATAGATTGGAAATCCAATATAAATTACGACTATAAATTAGATAAAAAAGTTTTAGGAAATATAGATCCAAAAGAAATTATAAATTTTCATCATCTAGACAGTAATTTAAATAATTATTTATGCATTTTAAGTTCAGATGGAAAGTTTAAGAAAGTTTTATTTGATGAAGAGATGCTTAAAAGTAATAGGATATTTTCAATTGCAAAATTAAAAAATTCTACGAAAATTGTTGATTCATTTATTTGTAGCGAAGAACATAAAGTAATAATATTAACTTCAATTGGTAGAATTTTTAAATTTGATTTGTCAAACAAATACTTGAAAGCAAGTACTAAACAATCACAAGGAATTTTGTTAGTAAAACTTTTACCTAAAGAACAAATAGTTTCTTGCTGTAAAAGTAAAGAGAAAGATTTACTTTTTTTAGTTTCTAAAAAAGGAAAATTTTTTAAATTAAGAACTAATGAAATTTATGATTCTTATAATTCAAAATTAGGATATGTAAATGAAAAAATTCAGCTTAGTAATGATTATTTTATCAAAGTTCTTCTTGATAATGAATATATTGATTTTGAAACAAATAAAAATAAATCTGCAAGAATAAATTTAACTAAATTCACGTCAAAGCCTGATAAAAATATTCTTAAAGTTGATTTTCTGAATCTAGAAAAAGATGAATATATTGAGAATTATTCCTGTCTAGAAAATCTTATAAATTAAGATTTATATTCATTTTCAACCCATTTTAAATACTCTTGATTTACAGTTCCCGTAACGTAAGAACCGGTAAAGCAACTCATCTCTAAATCTTTAACACGAGAATCATTAATTATTGATTGCCTCAAATTATCAACACTTTGATATACAAGATTATCAATTTCAAGCTTTTTTGCTATTTCAGTGATTGTTCTATCATGAGCTATTAATTCATCTCTATTAGGCATATTAATTCCATAAACATGAGGAAATCTAACTGGAGGGGCAGCTGAAGTAAAAAAGACTTTATTTGCTCCGGCATCTTTTGCCATTTGAACTATTTGTTTTGAAGTTGTGCCTCTAACTATAGAATCATCTACTATTAATACATTTTTGTTTTTAAATTCTGTACTCATAGCATTCAACTTTTGCCTAACCGATTGTTTACGTTTTTGATGACCAGGCATTATAAAAGTCCTTCCAACATATCTATTTTTAAAAAATCCCTCTCTATACTCAATACCTAATTGTCTAGCTACTTGCATTGCAGCAGGTCGCGAAGAATCCGGAATAGGCATCACAACATCAACATCTCCTGAATTGATTTTTTCCTTAATTGTTTGTGCTAAGTAGTCGCCCATTTTTAAACGTGCTTTGTATACAGAAATTCCATTCATCACGGAATCTGGTCTAGCTAAATAAACGTATTCAAATGCACAAGGAAATAAACGTGGATTTTCTGAACATTGCTTTGAATAAAATTCACCATTATGAGTTATAAAAATTGCCTCACCTGGTTCAACGTCTCTTACAACTTGATAATCATTATTTTCTAATACTAATGATTCACTTGCCACCATCCATTCTTCTTTTTGAGTAGTAAAAGAAATTCTTTTTCCAATTACTAAAGGTCTTATACCAAAAGGATCTCTAAAAGCTAATAACCCATGACCAGAAATAAGTGCAATTGATGCATAAGATCCTTGAATTCTCTTATGTAGGTTTTTTACTGCATTAAAAATAATTTCTGGCTGTAAGTCTTGATTATGTATTTGTTCTTGTAATTCAGTTGCAAATATATTTAACAACATTTCTGTGTCACTTGAAGAATTTGTATGGCGTTTATCTACAATAAATAATTGTTTTTCTAAATCTCTAGTATTAGTAAGATTTCCATTATGAATTAAAACTATTCCATAAGGTGCATTAACATAAAAAGGTTGTGCTTCTTCAACACTTTCAGCTGATCCTTTTGTTGCATATCTGACATGACCTAACCCAATTTTTCCAATTAGATTCCTCATATCTCTTGTTCTGTAAGCAGTATTTACTTGTCCTTTCGCCTTATGTAAATGAAAAACAGTATTTTCCATTGTAGCTATGCCCGTAGAATCTTGTCCTCGATGCTGTAGTAACAAAAGACTGTCATAAATTTGTTGATTTACATCATCTGAAGAAACTATTCCAACAATTCCGCACATAATTTAACTTCTAAAATTTTTGAAAAGTTGCATACATTTCTTCATTAATTAAAAGCAACTAGAAATACTATTATTAAATTTTTTAGCTAATTGATCAACCCTAAGATTGCAAATTTCATCGTCTTCAATAGATATATTAAGATTTTCTTTAGAAACAAACCCTATTTTTTTGACATATAAATTTTTATCAAATTTTTTCATATTAAAATCTACAAAATCTAAAAATTTTAATTCTTGTTTTTTATTAATTGAAAATATAATTCTTGATCCTCCCTCACTAAAAAACAAGTTATCTTTGCGAATATTATTCCCTTCTAAGTTTACAGTTGCTCCCATAGAAGACAAAATACAACATTCTGCTAGGGCGATCGCTAAACCTCCATCACTAACATCATGAGAAGAAATAATAAAATTTTTTAAAATAGCTTCTCTTAAAAAACTTTGACAATATTTTTCATCTTTTAAATCAATTTTTGGAGGTCTACCAGTAACTAAACCATGGAAATATTCTAAATAAGAACTTGCTGCTAGTGTCGATTCAGAGGATTTTGAACCAATTATCCAAATTTGATCATTGATATTTTTCCATCCAGAGCTAATAGCTTTATCTACATTTTTAATTGTCCCTACCATTCCGATCACAGGAGTAGGTTTAATAGGAGTTAATTCGTTCTTTTGATTTTTGGATTCATTATATAAAGAAACATTACCTCCAGTAACAGGAGTTTCTAAAGCAATACAAGCCTTAGAAATCCCATCACAAGCTGATGCAAGTTGCCAATATCCTATTTCAGTCTCAGGCGATGAAAAGTTTAAATTATTAGTTATTGCTATTGGTTCAGCCCCTATACAACTTACATTTCGTGCTGATTCAGCAACAGCTGCAATACTTCCCCTAAAAGGATCTAATGAAACCCATCTACTATTACAATCTACAGAAGCTGCTACGCCAGAAAAATTTTTATTTTTGTTTTTATCATCTTGCCTTCTAAGTCTTATTAATGCAGCATCTGACTCTCCTGGCTTAAATACGGTATTTGATTGTACTTGAGAATCATATTGTTGATACACCCATCTTTTAGAAGCAATTGAGGGTTGTGACAAGAGTTCTAATATAATTTCAGCCAAAGAATATGATTTTTGATCTTCTAAGGAAAGAATTCTATTTTTACTTACTAATGGTAAGTTATCTTCTGTCCACTCCCATTTCTTTATTAAATAGTTGGGTGGCTCTTCAAGTACCTTATGAATATTAATCGGAGTTTCATCAGATAAGGCAGAAGTAGGTATTTGAGCAACAATTTGATTATTTTGAGAAATAACAACCTCTTTTTTAGGTATCACTTTTCCAATAACATTTGCGAAGAGCCCCCACTTTTTAAATTGCTTGATAAGACTATTTAATTTTTCTTCTTTAACAACAAGTAGCATTCTCTCTTGAGATTCTGATAACAAATATTGATAAGCAGTCATATTATTTTCTCTTGCTGGGACCAAATCTAAATTAATCGATATTCCTAAACCTCCATTTGCAGCCATTTCAGCACTACTACATGTAAGACCTGCAGCTCCCATATCTTGAGCGGCAATTACATCTCCTGTTTTAAAAGCATCTAAACATGCTTCAATAAGGCTTTTTTCTATAAATGGATCTCCTACTTGTACCGCAGGTCTATTATCTAAAGACATAGTAGTTAGTTCAGAACTAGCAAAACTAGCTCCTCCTACACCATCCTTACCTGTTGTATTCCCTACATATAAAACAGGAGAACCTACTTTTTTTGCTCCTGAACATACAATTTCATCAGTTTCTAACAAACCTAAAGCCATAACATTAACTAAAGGATTACCTGAATAACTATCATCAAAATCTATTTCTCCACCCACAGTAGGAACTCCAACACAATTACCGTAATGAGATATTCCAGCAACAACACCTTGGAGAAGAGAGATATTAGATGAATTATCTAGATTACCAAATCTTAAGGAATTTAAAACTGCTATAGGTCTAGCACCCATAGTAAAGATATCTCTTAGTATCCCACCGACTCCTGTTGCAGCTCCTTGAAAAGGTTCAATTGCCGATGGATGATTATGACTTTCTATTTTAAAAACAAGTTTCTGATCGTTTCCAACATTAATGACACCTGCATTCTCTCCAGGACCAACTAATATATTTTTTCCTTTGGTAGGAAAATTTGCTAATAACGGTTTAGAATTTCTATAGCAGCAATGTTCAGACCACATTACTCCAAACATACCTAGTTCTGTTCTATTTGGTTTTCTTCCTAACCTTTTGCATATCTCCTGATAATCATCACTAGTTAAGTTTTCGACTTTCAGTGATTGATTGATGTTATAAATATCATTTTTTGAAGAATCTATCATTAATCAAATCCAAGGGTCATCATATTTTTTATTACTTAAAAAACTTTTTTTTCCATCATTATTATAAAAAGTATTTTGTTTAAATTCTGATTTTTGGTTTATATCTTCATCTTCTTCGAGCCAATCCTCCAATCTATTTGTCGCAGTATTTTTCATCTCATCAAAACGATCAAAAATTTTTCTTCCTTTCTTTAGAAACTGATTTTTGAGACTTGACTTAATTAAAGGCAGATCCTCTAAGGAAATGGAAGAACAAAAAACTAATCCAGGTTGCTGATCAAGAATATCATCTATATTTAATTTCCACCTACTTGAACCCGGTATTCTTGGATTAGAGCGAGAAATCAAATAAAATTTTATGTTACCAGTTTTCATATCAAACAAAAAATCTGCAATTACTCCTATCTTTGAACCCTCGGAATTAATTAAACTAGCTTCTATTAAATTAGGAAATCTATTCAATGTTGCTAGATCTGAAATAGCAGGATCTCCTTTCACAAAAATATCATTATCTATTATTTGATTAATTTGATTTAACTTCCAAACATTTCTCTTTAAATCGAAATTCGATGGACGAGAATACCAACCTAAAATTCTGTGAACAGGAGGATGCATCCAAACATTTTCACCATTACCATAATTTAAGGCTGCATTACCCTTAACGTTATGGTTAAGTAATTCGCTTAATAAAAATTCTTTTGGTAATTCCAAACTAAGAACGGACTTGAACTGGCATAACTAAATAAGTAAAAGCATTAACACTATCTTCTGGAACCAGAACAGCTGGTGTTGTAGGAAGATTACATTTAAAAATTACATTTTGACTTGAAATAACTTTTAAGCCCTCTAAGAGATACCTTACATTAAAAGCAATATCAAACTGGTCAAAATCAAAAGATACAGGTACAGTTTCATATGCGTTACCAATATCTTGAGCCTCAGCACTAATTAAAGCTAAATCCTTTTCTTCTAATTTGATCTTCACAACACTACTTTGTTGGTCTGCCAACACTGCTATCCTTTCTAATGCTTCGATCAATTTTTTTGTATTAAAAGTAAAAATTTTGGAAAAACTATCAGGTATTAATTGAGGATAATTTGGATAAGAACCTTCCAAAGTTCTAGTAGTAATTATTTGATTAGATGAAATAAAAACTACCTGACCTTTATCATAAAAAAGTTTAATTGAATTTTCAGATGACCTCAAACTTACCAGTTTTTCTATTTCTCTTAAAGATCTTGTTGGAATAGTAACTGATAAATTTTCTTGATCATTTGAATTGGATTCTTTATCATATAAATTTTCTTCATTACCTACCAAAACAACAGCTAATCTATGACCATCCGTTGCTGCTGATTCCAAATATTTTAAGTTAAAAGTAAAATTCACTCCAGTCAATAATTGCTTAGAATCGTCAGTGCTACTAGCAAATATAGTGAGTTTTAAAGCTTTTAAAAAAGAACTTGGATCAATATTTAAAGAGGTACCACTTTCAACAAATGGTAAATTAGGATAATCATCTGATTGAATTCCTTTTAAATTAAAAGAACCCCTATCGCTTTTAATTAAAATATTATCTGAACTCTCATCTACCTCAAGAGAAACTGGAGTTTCACTTGGTAATTTATTAACAATTTCAGATAAAAGTTTTGAAGGAATAGTGATAGCACCACTCTTATTAACATTTGCTTCAAAAGAAGTTTGTATTCCTAAATTCAAATCAAATCCTGTCAAACTTATTTTGTTAGTTCCTTGGTCAGCTGTTAGAAGTAAGTTTGCGAGAATAGGATGAGTTGGTCTTGTAGAAACAGCTTTACTAACTAATTGAATAGCATAATTAAATTCATTTTGGTTACAAACAATATCCATCTGATTTCGTAACTTTATTTCTATATTAGGTCTATTTTCTAAATTATTGCAATTAAAAATAATTCTTTTCAACTTTGTTTTTCTAATAAATATTTTTCAAGTAAATAATTAATATAGTTATAGTAGTTTATGTGGAAACTGTGGATAAAATAAAAAATTACTTACGGTAACTTAGAAGGAGAAAAAATTTTTTAGTGGAAAAAAAAATCATATTGTGGAGGTTTATCGATTATTAGAATTTTTTAAAAATTTTATCAACAATATTTAAATTGTTTTAATGATTAATCAACAGATTTTAGTTAGTTTTAAACTATTTCCACAGCCACTTTTATTTTTGGATGTTTAGTATCCTAAAATCTTAGTTATATTTTTTAACGATGGTTCTATATTTTTTCGGAATATAGCATCATTATTCTTAATTGCACAATCCGGATCTTTTAATCCATTACCCGTTAAAACACAAACTATAGTTGATTCTTTTTTTATTCTATTTTTATTTTTAATAAGTCCTGCCACTGATGCTGCACTTGCTGGTTCACAAAAGACACCTTCTTTAGCAAGGATTTTATACGCTTTAATAATTTCCTCGTCTGTAATAGATTGAAAATCACCTTTGCTTTCTTTTTTTACAACTTTTGCTTTATCTCTATTTACTGGATTTCCTATTCTAATTGCAGTTGCAATCGTTTCAGGATTTTCAACTATAATGTTTTTTACTAATGGAGCAGATCCTTCAGATTGAAATCCCATCATGATTGGTAATTTTATATTTTTTCTTTTTTTTGAATATTCATTAAAACCCAACCAATAAGCGGTTATGTTACCAGCATTTCCCATAGGTATACAAAGCCAGTCAGGGGCAAAGCCTAAGTCGTCTATGATTTCAAATGCAGCTGTCTTTTGACCTTGTATTCGGTAAGGATTTACAGAATTTACAAGATTAATTGGATATTGTGAAGATAATTCTCTTACGATTTTTAAAGCTCTATCAAAATTTCCTTGTATTGAGATGATTTCTGCTCCATACATTAAAGCTTGAGCAAGTTTTCCTTGAGCAACAAAACCATCAGGAATTAAGACATAAGATTTTAAACCACCTCTTGAAGCATAAGCAGCAGCAGCAGCGGAAGTATTGCCTGTACTAGCACAAATTACCGCTTCACTTCCTTCTTCTTTAGCTTTACTTATAGCCATAGTCATTCCCCTATCTTTAAATGATCCAGTAGGATTTAAACCGTCATATTTTAAAAAAACTCTTGTTTCGTTTCCAATCAAATCGCTTATTGATTTACTATAAATTAATGGAGTATTTCCTTCATTCAAAGAAATAATGGGAGTGCTTGAAGATACAGGTAAATATTGTTTATATGCATTAATTAATCCTGGCCACCTTTTTTTTCTGTAATTAAAATGAAATTTATCTTTGAGTTTATTTATTATTTTCATAATTATCTAATTGTTTTTAATTTTTTCTAATGGCTGGTTTGTGAAAAATTTTAATAAATCTGCTATTGATTCTACTTTATCCATTACTTTACTTAAAGCGTTGACATTTAAAATAACAGTTTTAGTTGGATAAGCTTCAAAAAATTTTATAAGGTTTATTTTGCCATCTCCTAAATAAATACCTTTTACAAGGCTTGATCTTAGCGCTAACATACCAGTTCTTTCATCGTTTGCCTTAGGGGTATGAAGTATAGAAGACAGCCTGCTCAAGAAAACATTTCCTATTTCGGAATATACTAATTTGCTTGCAAGAGTAATAGGTATTTCAAAACTTTTATTTAATGCTGATCGAATTTCTTCATCAGAAGAACCAGTTGCTTTTAAAATCCTTTTTAATTCATTTGATGATTTTCCTTTATTAGCAAAATTTTTTAAAGATTCGACAGTTAAGGTTCTTGAAAATATGCTGTAGACTATTTTTATATTTTCTGCAGATTTAACTTTTGGAATATTAAAGAAAAATTGGTTAACTATCAAAATTAAAAATATTTTAGGCAATAAAATCTTAGAAAATTTCATTATTAGATATTTGAACCAGCTGCAATTTTTACAAGTCTGACTACGCTTTTCTCCGTTACTTTTTTTGCTATTTCAAAACCCATTTTTTTTGTGTAAGGTTCGTTTATAAGTCGTGGTACTTGTTTAAGAAAGATATCGATTGAATATCCTGGTACTTTTTGAATTATATTTAAAAAATTTCTGAAAGGTTCTATATATAAAATTAAATTATTAATATCTTTGTCACTTCTAGCGATATTTAATTTGACACTTTTTGGAAGGTAATTATTGACACTTTTTAATAACTGAAAACCTATCAAATCAATTTGGTTACTAAAACTTTGAACAATTTCATTTCTTAAGAATCCACCTTTTGGAGAAAAAAGTAGATTAATAACTTCATTAAGAAGTTTTTCTAAGTCAAGATTAGTTTGTTTTGCTGCATTAGAAAGTAAATCTTCTAATCTGTCCCATTTAAATTGTTTATTATCAAAAAGCATTTCTTTTAAACTCTCTCTTAATTGGGGATCAGGGTCTTCCATTAATCTTCTAGCAAAATATGGATAAGCAGCACCGAGTATCTTAAAGTTAGGATCAACACTTAACGCAATTCCTTCCAAAGTTAGTAGAGATCTAATTATAAGAGCATAGTATGGAGGTAATTTAAAGGGAAATTTGTACATTACTCCTGACATGTCGTCAGTTACGCTTTTGAAATCCATCTTTGAAACTCCAAGTTCAACTGCATTTACAAATACATCTTGAAAAGCTGGAACAATAGGTTTAAGGTTTACCTCTTCTGAAAGAAAACCCAATTTAACAAAATCTTGAGATAATTTATCAAAATTTTTATTCACAAGATGAACAACTGCTTGGATCAAACCTGATCTAGAACTTTTTGTAACTTCACTCATCATCCCGAAATCTAAGTAGCATAATCTTCCATCTTCCAAAGCTAATAAATTCCCTGGATGTGGGTCAGCATGAAAAAATCCATGCTCTAACAATTGCTCTAAACTACATTGCACACCTATCTCAATCATTTTGTCAGGATCAATACCTAATTTCTTAAAACCTTCAAGATTTGTTAACTTTGTTCCATCTATCCATTCCATCGTTAATACTCTTCTTGAAGTAGTTTCTTTATAAATTTTTGGTACAGCAATTTTCGAATTATGTAAATGCATTTTTCTAAATTTTTCAGCATTTGCAGCTTCATTTAAATAATCCATTTCTTCAAAAACTCTTTTTCCCAATTCATCAATTAAAGCAACAAGATCGCTTCTAATAATTCCAATATTATTTTTCAGCCAATAAGCTATATTTCTAACTATGTATAAATCAAGCGTAATTTGTTCTCTCAAACCTGGTCTCTGAACTTTTACAGCTACAACTTCTCCATTTTTAAGAACAGCCTTATGTACTTGTCCTAAAGAGGCAGCAGAAATTGGTTCTTTATTGATAGTTAAGAAAATATCTTCAATTTTTCTGTTTAAATCTTCTTCTATCAGATCCATTGCTTTTTTGCTATCAAATCCTGGCAATTGATCTTGAAGTTCAGATAACTCATCAAGAAGAATGCTAGGAATAATGTCAGGTCTAGTTGATAAAGCTTGTCCTGCTTTAACAAATGCAGGACCTAATTCCACTAACAAATTTGTTAGTTGCTTAGCTCTGAATTTTGCTATTGATTCTTTTTTTAGTCGCCCCGTTAATTTATCCCATCCAACCGAAATTATATAAATAAATATTGGAATTAATGTTTGCCAAAGCCTTTTAAAAAGTCGTTTGGGATTTTTTTGATAAATTTTTGAAATTATTTCTGGATCATATTTTAGTAATCCTGATGCTTCAATAAAATCGGTATAATCTTCATTCATAACTTTATCTACTTAAAACCCTTTATTTTTTTAAAAAAGAAGCTAATTTTCTTGTATAAAAGAATTACCATGTTAATACAATTAAATTTAAAAAATATTGCCTTAATAGAAATTATAGAAATTAATTTCGAAAAAGGTTTGAATATTTTTACAGGAGATTCAGGTTCAGGAAAATCTCTGATATTAGATTCTTTAAATGTCTTATTTGGTGGAACTAATATACCCATAAAGCATTTAATTCGTCCAGGAAAAGAGGAATGTGTAATTGAGGCGAAATTTTCTAATACTTTAAAAGTATCTGATTGGTTATTTAGAAATGGTTTTACTAAAAATTCAGATGAAATAGTTGTAAAAAGAAAATCCTATAAAAAAAACAATAAAGTAATCTCAAAATATACTATCAACAATTTAAATATAAGTAAGAAACTTTTGGAAAATTTAGGTTTATTATTAATAGATTTTGCAGGTCAATCTGATTCCTTTTTATACGATAGTCAAGAATATAGAAGATTGATAATTGATGAACTTGGTCCTAAAGAATTAAATAAGATAAATTTTGAAATTAAAAATAAGTGGCATGAAGTTCAGATTTTAAAAAAAAGAAGAGAAGAAATTCTACAATCTTTTAAAAAGAAAGAAGAGAATAATTTTGCAATTAAAGAAATGTATAAAATGTTGAAGGAAGCAAATTTAACTTCTGGCGATGAAATTATAGAATTACAATTGAAAGAATCCAGACTTGCAAACAATTTTGATATTAGTAAGTCTATTTCATTTTTACTTGATAATTTAAATAATTATAAAAATGAGGTTCCATCGGTAAGTGCTTTAATTACTGAATCAATAAAGGAATTAAGTAAGGTTTGTGAATATGATTTTAAGATTAAGAATTTTTATCTAAATTTAATAAATATTCAAAGTGATGTAGAAAATTTAATTTTTTCTTTAACAGAGTATCTAAATGGAGTTGAGAACGAAGATATTAGTTTGGAAGAAATTCAAAAAAGATTATTTTATTTGCAAAATTTAGAAAGAACATTTTCTTTAGAACTACCAAAATTGATCCTAAAAAGAGATGAATTAAAAAAGTTTGTAGATAAAAATTTATACGAGGATGAGATTATGAAGTTAGATATTCAAATCAGTCAATCAACATCAAATTTAGAGACTCTTTTTGAGATTCAGTCCACTCAAAGACGCAAAACAGCTAATCAGCTCCAAGAGTCTGTTATTTCTATATTGAAAAATCTGGGTTTAGAAAATGCAAATTTTTTAATTGACTTCACAAATGCTATTCCTTCTGCTGAAGGTAAACAAAATATAGATTTTCTTTTTTCTGCAAATCCTGATCAAAAGTTAGCACCGCTTTCTAAAGTTATTTCAGGTGGTGAAATGTCAAGGTTTTTGTTAGCAATAAAGTCTACTATTTCTAAAAAACCTGATACTTTTTTCTTAGATGAAATCGACAATGGTTTAAGTGGTAAATCTTTGCACTCTCTAGTTGATTTAATAAAGCTAACTGCACAACAAAGGCAGGTTTTGTGTATTACGCATCAGCCCTTTTTAGCAGCAGCAGGAAGTACTCATTTTAAAGTTAAGAAAAATGTTATTAATGGAATAACCTTTACTTCTATTTCTAAATTAACAACAAAAAAAGAAAAACAAAATGAGCTAATTGAACTTATTGGCGGACGTTTTAATGAAGCAAATAATTATGCTTCAAAACTAATAGATATGGCAGCCGCATAAATCAAACTATTTCCACTATAATAGTAATTCTTTAAATCAATTATAGATTTAAGCATGGTCAAAAAAAATAATTCTCTTGATAAAAGTAATGCAATAAATATTAGAGGTGCTCGCCAGCATAATTTAAAAAATATAAACCTTAGCCTTCCAAGGAATAAATTTATTGTTTTTACAGGTGTAAGTGGCAGTGGTAAAAGTTCTTTAGCTTTTGATACTATTTTCGCTGAAGGTCAAAGGAGATATGTAGAAAGTCTCTCTGCTTACGCAAGACAGTTTTTAGGTCAGGTTGATAAACCTGATGTAGATAATATTGAAGGCTTATCACCTGCTATATCTATTGATCAAAAATCAACAAGTCACAATCCTCGATCAACCGTCGGCACAGTAACTGAGATACAAGATTATTTGAGATTATTATTTGGTCGAGCTGGAGAGCCACATTGTCATCATTGTGGTCTGCCAATTGCTCCTCAAACAATTGATGAAATGGTTGATCAAATTGTTTTGTTACCTGAGGGAACAAGATATCAATTACTTGCACCTGTTGTAAGGGGTAAAAAAGGAACCCATGCGAAATTACTAAGCGGATTAGCTGCTGAAGGCTTTGCGAGAGTAAGAATTAATGGTGAAGTTAGAGAACTTGCAGATAGTATTGAATTAGATAAAAATCATATTCATAATATTGAAGTTGTAGTTGATCGATTGATTGCTAGAGAGGGAATTCAGGAAAGATTGAATGACTCTTTACAAACTTGTCTCAAAAGAGGAGATGGACTTTCAATTGTAGAAGTTGTGCCTAAAAAAGGAGAAACTTTACCTCCGAATTTAGAAAAAGAAAAGTTATATTCAGAGAATTATGCATGTCCAATTCATGGATCAATTGTTGAAGAATTGTCCCCACGATTATTTTCTTTTAATAGTCCCTATGGTGCCTGTCCTGATTGTCATGGTATTGGTTATTTAAAAAAATTTACTGCAGATAGAGTTATACCTGATACTTCTTTACCTGTTTATGCTGCTATAGCTCCTTGGAGTGAAAAAGATAATACTTTTTATTTTTCTTTACTTTATTCGGTTGGTCAAGCATATGGTTTTGAATTGAAAACTCCATGGAAAGATCTTACTGATTTGCAAAAAAATGTTTTACTATCAGGCTCTGATAAGCCAATTTTAATTCAAGCGGATAGTCGCTTTAATACTTCTAGTGGTTTTGAAAGACCTTTTGAAGGGATTCTGCCAATTTTAGAAAGACAATTAACAGAATCTAATGGGGAATTAGCTAAACAAAAGCTTGAAAAATATTTAGAGTTAGTACCTTGTAAAACATGTTCTGGTAAAAGATTAAAACCAGAGGCACTTGCTGTGAAAATTGGACCATATAACATTACTGATTTAACTTCAATCAGCGTATCGAAAACTTTATTTCATATTGAGAAAATAATGGGATTAAGTAAAAACGTTGAAGAAAATATTACTTTATCTGAGAAACAAAAACAAATAGGCGAATTAGTGTTAAA
>QCUW01000003.1 GCA_003210695.1 Prochlorococcus sp. AG-679-P15
TTTATTGTTGTATTAAATAAATGGGATTTAGTGAATTTGGAATTCAAGAATCTGCGTCTAGAACAATATAAAAAATTTTTTGGAACTAGTAAAAGTTTTCAAATTGTAAGTGCGACTGAAGGTATTGGATGTTCTGAATTAATTAATATAATATTAAATTTTCTTCCAAAAGGACCAATGCTTTATGAGGAAGATACAATATGCGATCAACCAATGGATAATTTGTTATCGGATTTAGTAAGGGAGCAGGTATTAATAAATACAAGGGAAGAAGTCCCTCATAGTGTTGCTGTAAAAATTGAAAAAATCAAAGAAATTAAAAGGAATAATGGTAAAAAATTTACCGCTATATTAGCGACTATTATTGTTGAAAGAACAAGTCAAAAGGGCATTTTAATTGGCAAGAAAGGTTCGATGTTAAAGACTATTGGTCAGGCAGCAAGATCTAATATGAAGAAATTGATTAATGACCCTGTGCATCTTGAATTATTTGTCAAAGTTATACCAAATTGGAGAAAAAAAGAAACTAAGTTAATAGAGCTTGGTTATGAGGTTGATTTTTAAATGACTAATATGAATTTTGATATAATTACTTTATATCCCAAAGCTTTTGAATTAATAAATAATTTAGGCGTCATAACAAGGGCTTTAGAGAAAAATCTTATTAATGTAAATTTATTTGATTTAAGAAAATATGGAAAAGGTCCTTACAGGCAAGTAGATGACAAGCCTTATGGTGGAGGTTCAGGGATGGTTTTAAAACCAGAGCCGATCTATAAGGCTCATGATGAAATAAATAAATTACCAAAAAGTAAAACTCTTTTAATGACTCCACAAGGTAAAGTCTTGAAGCAGAGGGATCTTTTAAGATGGACTTCTTTGGATCAATTGATAATAATTTGTGGTCAATATGAAGGCTTTGATGAAAGGGTTAGATACTTGGCTGATGAAGAGATCTCTATGGGTGATTATGTACTTTCAGGGGGTGAAATTCCTGCAATATCAATAATTAATGGCTTGACAAGATTATTACCAGGAACTCTTGGAGACCCAGGTTCTTTAAAAGATGAAAGTCATAATTCTTCTTTGTTGGAATATCCTCATTACACAAGACCTTTGATTTTTAAAGAAATGAAAGTACCAGATATTCTGGTTAGTGGTAATCATGAAGAGATTAAATTTTGGCGAAAGCAAAAAATGTTAGAAAGAACATTGGATAGGAGAAATGACTTGATTTCTAATGCAGACTACAAAAAAGTACCAAAAAGTAAGAGAATAAATAATTACTCAAATGAAATGATGAAATCGCTTAAAGATAATGAATACGAATTTTACCCTAACTGGTAATCTCGACTAGGTTCTCGTTTTAATGTAAGAATTACAGATGGGATTAAAAAGAGGTGAAACCAAATATACTAGAAATTGAATTTCATAAATAAATTAAAGATAATTTTGTAATTCAAAATAAATTTGATTCACTATTAACTTCTGATGTTTTTAGTGTGATAAATTAAATATTTCATTAAATCCATTTAAAATGTAAGAAATTTGATCAATTAGTCCAAAATTTAATGGAAACAAAAACCTTAAAGAAAAAAAATTTAACACTAAAAGTAGATAAAAATATTACTCTAAAAACACTTTCTATCGAAGAAACTTCGGAAGCATATGTAAGTTGGTTGAATGATTATGAAGTAACAAAATTTACTGAGCAAAAACATTGCAAAAGCACACTAAAAACCGTACAGGATTTTGTAAATCAATTATATTTTTCGGAAAATGATATTTTATTCGGTGTTTACCATAAAGCACTTCATATAGGAAATATGAGATTAGGTCCAATCAATTTTGAGCATCTTAATGCCGGTGTCGGTTATATTATCGGAGAGAAAAATTATTGGGCTAAAGGTATAACTTCAAAATGCTTAAAAACTTTAATTCAATACGCTGTAAAAGATTTAGGTTTAAAAAAAATTAACGCTGCTTATTATGAAAATAACCTTGGTTCAGCAAAGGTTTTAAAGAAATGTGGTTTTGTTATTGAAGGGGTGAAACAAAGTAATATAATTTTTGAGAAAGAACGTATTAACAGCATAATTGTTGGATATGTTTCAAAAAAATAATGACTTTTTAAAGTTATATGATTTAATACCTACGAATTAAAGTAGACGTGACTAATTTAAAAGATACTATTCAAAAACTATATTTATTATGTATTGTTAAATTAGAAATTTTTTAATTTCATTATCCCTATCTATAATCCAAAGTTCCGAATTGGTAATTAAAACTGCATTTAACCTTATTGATTATTATAACTAGGTTTTTGCGTTAAAATTTTTGATACAAAACAAGTAAAACTAAATGATCTAAAAACTTTCAAATCAAAATCAGGTTACTGATAATTCTTAATTAAAATTTTTGATTTTTATAAAAAGTAAATAACTAAATTATGTTAAAAAATATTCTATATATTGAAGTTATTAAATAATTTAGTAAATCCAAGTGAAAAAATTCATTTCAAGGTTTTTTTTATGGTTCTTTTTAAGGTTCACTAAAGTTATTGATCTTTTTTTATTTTTCATATTAATATTTGCTATTCCAGGAATGTATATATTTACTAGACTTGGTAGTAGAAAGTTAAAATTTAGTAGAGAACTTCTTAAAAATATTGGAATTTATCCAATCAGAGATCATTATTATTACCCATTATTTAAAGATTCGAAATTAAAAAAATCTTTAAGAGAACCTAGATATTTACCAGGTATAGATTTTTGTGAGGAAAAACAATTACATTTACTAGAAAATTTTACTTTTGGGAAAGAGTTAGAAAATATGAAACTAAATGAAAAGAAATATGAAATAAAAGAATTTTATTTAAATAACGGCGGGTTTGAATCAGGTGATGCTGAATTTCTTTATCAATTTATAAGATTTTTCAAACCAAAAAAAGTAATTGAGATTGGGAGTGGCAATTCTACAAAAATTGCAAATAAGGCGTTGTTGAGAAATGAATCGGAAGATAAAAAAGATTTTTTTCATACTTGTATAGAACCTTACGAAATGCCTTGGTTGGAAACTCTTGATTTAAAGGTAGTAAGAAATATTCTTGAAGATTGTGATATGGAAATGTTTGATAAATTAGAAGCAAATGACCTTTTATTTATAGATTCTTCACATATAATTAGACCACAAGGCGACGTTTTAAAAGAATATTTGGAAATTATCCCCCGTTTGAAAAGTGGTGTAATGATTCATGTGCATGACATATTTACCCCAAGAGATTATTTAGATGAGTGGATTAGAGAAGATGTAAAATTCTGGAACGAACAGTACCTACTAGAATGTTTGCTATCAAATAATCATAGATATGAAATTGTAGCAGCATTAAATTTTCTTAAGCATACAAATTATTTGAAACTTAAAAAAGTTTGCCCATATCTTGATAAAAATCGTGAACCAGGTTCTATCTATTTTAAAGTAAAGTAATTAAATTATAGAATTTATATGATAAGTTTCTTTTTCAAAACTATACCGGGAAATTAGTTATGAACAAATCTCTAAGGTTTCGTATTGGTAATGGATATGATATTCATAGATTAGTTGAGGGTAGGAACTTAATAATTGGAGGAGTTAAGTTGAATCATCCTGATAATTTAGGACTTGATGGCCACAGTGACGCTGACGTTCTTAGTCATTCAATAATGGATGCTTTATTAGGAGCTCTATCTCTTGGAGATATTGGAAAATATTTTCCTCCATCTGAAAAGAAATGGAAAAATGCTGATAGCTTATTATTGTTATCTAAAGTTATTGAATTAATTAGAAAGCAAGGTTGGGAAGTAAATAATATTGATAGTGTTATCGTGGCTGAAAGACCAAAAATTAACCCCCATGTTGAAGTAATGAAAAATAATATTTCAAATATCTTAAAAATCGATGATAGTTTTATAGGAATAAAAGCGACTACAAACGAGAGATTGGGACCTGAGGGCAGAGAGGAAGGTATAAGTTGTCATTCTGTAGTATTGCTTGAGAAAAAAGAATGAAAATAAACTTTAAGACTAAAAAAAAAATACAAAGCTTTTTTTTCTTATCAATTTGTTTATTCGTGTTGTTTTTTCAAAGTAATTCTCTCGTTCTAAACGCTCTTACAATGGATAAAAATCAAAGTGAAATTGTTACAGAAGAATTAAGACTTGAAATTCCTTCTAAGTTTAAAGAAATATGGCTAAAGGCTGAGAAAGAAGTTTGGGAACCTTGGTTATCTCTACAGGATGGTTACTTGGGAAGAAAAATATTTTGGGATAGAGAAAAAGAAGAAGCCTTGATTTTGGTAAATTGGAAAAATAGAAGATTATGGAAAAGCATATCAGTTAGAGAAGTTAATGAAATTCAAGAAAAATTTGAAGAAAATGTCAAAAGTTCTTTAAATTCAAATATAAATCCTTTTAAACTGATTCATGAAGGGGAGTTATTTGAACAAGTATGAATTTAGATATTAGATTTGATTTCGAAAGACGGGATAGAATTGGACTAATTGAAGCCATTTGGGGAGAAGATAAAAGCATCGATCAATTAAAAAGAGTTTCTAAAGCTGTTTTAGATAAAAAAGAAGTAGTTTTCATAACGCGAATTAAAAAAGGTAAAGCCAAGAATTTATTAGATATATATCCAGAGGCAAGATTCTATGAAGATGCTAATTGTCTAATAATTGGAGAAAATCTAAAAAAAATTGCTACTAAAAAAAAAGTCGCAATAATAGCAGGAGGGTCTAGTGACTTATCTGCGACTCTTGAAGCAAAATTAGCTCTAGAAATTTATGGGATTAGTTGTCAAACTTTTATAGACGTGGGCGTAGCAGGACTTCATCGTTTATTAAGCGAGATAAAAGAAATTAACAAATATGATGTTCTTATAGTATGTGCGGGAATGGAAGGAGCTCTTGCAACTGTTATTGGAGGATTACTATCTCAACCTATTATTGCAGTACCTGTATCAGTAGGTTATGGAGTTAGTAAGAATGGAGAAACTGCTTTAAATAGTATGTTATCAAGTTGTGCTCCTGGAATAGCTGTTATGAATATAGATAATGGTTATGGAGCCGCAATGGCTGCGTTGAGAATTATAAAAAGGATTTCTTAAAAGATTAATTATTTTTTTTCGATTTCTAATAGATTTTCTATCCATAAATTGAGTTGTTTAGAAAGGGTTCCCTCTTCACGCATTTTTATAGCTTTTACAACAACTTCAGTATTAACCCATTCTGGAAATCTTCTAAGCATTTATTTTTATATGTAGTAACTATAATTTGGTATAAAATTTTCTAAAAACAAGCTCTAAGTAACAAATTTAATTTATTGTGTTCAATTTAGTACCTAATCTAGACAATTCTGAAGAAGTATCTTCACTTTCAACATTTTTTAGCTTTTCAATTAGTTCGGATAAATCTTTTTGAGCCAATTCACCATTTGAATCCCATTTCAAAGATCTTGAATTTTGATTTTGTTTTTCTTTCATTTTCTAGTTGAAGTATTAAGAATATAAAATGAAAAAGATAAAAATCAGGTTATTGTTTCATAGTTAAAGTTAAAAAATTATGAAGATTTTTAAATTTCTAATACTTATTTAATTATCCCCCTCCAACGATAGAGACAATTTCTAATCTATCTCCCTCTTTTAGTGTTATATTTCCCCATTTTAATGAATTTATAATTAAGTCGTTTAATTCAACAACTATAGTATTTGGCCCATAACCCAATAATTTTAAAGTGCTTGAAAGTAAAGCCTTTTCATTTTCTAATTCTATATTTTTTTCCTTACCATTAACTTTAATTCTCATGGGATAATTCTTTTAAAATAATAATAGCTTCTTCTTTTGGATCTTCAGAATTTAATAAACCAGAAACTACTGCAACCTTGCAAATCCCATGATTTTTGAGAGAGGAAATATTTGCTTTGTTAATACCTCCAATCGCAAACCAAGGGATTTTTATATCTTTTGTTAAATCCTTAATCTTCTTTACCCCTAAAGTTTCTTTATTTTTCTTTATTGAGGTTTGAAAAACTGGGCCTACTCCAATGTAATCGCATCCATTTTTTATAGCTTTAGTAATATCATTTGAGTTATTTGCTGAAACTCCTATAATTTTTGAGCTACCTAGTAATTTTCTTGCAGTTATGATATCAACGTCATCTTGCCCAAGATGAACACCATCTGCATTTGATGCCAGTGCAATGTCTACTCTGTCATTAACGATGAATAAAGAATTATATTTTTTACATAGATAATTTATTTGTATAGCCTTTTTGAGATTATCTTTATCTTTCCCATTTTTAAATCTATGCTGAATAATTTTTACTCCTCCTAACAATATTTTTTCAATTATTTCTAATAAGTTTTCTCTATTATCAGTTATAAAATATAAATTATTTTCACTAATTATTGATTGTGATCTTTCATGAGTATTGAAATTTAGTAATTCAATTTCCAAATTATAAACTTCATATCTGATCTCTGAAGCTATTCTGGAGAGTTTATTATCATAATTCCTTGAGAATTCTTCAATAACTCTAAGAGCTTCTTGAACCCTTGCAGAATTAGAACTTATTATTTTAGAAGGGCTTTTTCTGTTAGTTTGCTCAACATGAGATAATCCTTTACATTGATCCTCAATATGATTTCTTGAGATTTTATAAATTTCTAAATGATTTTTGCCTAATATTTGCCTGAAGTTTTTTATTCTTATTACTAAATCTTCTTTGCCAAGTCCAAACCTGGCCCAGTCCTCTAAGACTCTTAAACCTTCTCTTGCTCTATCTAAATTAGCATCAATAATTTGAGATATCCTTAAATCTTCAGTGTGTGTTATTTTTGAGTTTTCCATCTTTTAAATTATTTATTGAGGGTGCTAATAATTTTTAAAGCAATTTCCATATCTTTTCTAATTTGATTAGAAAGTTCATCAATATTCTGAAATTTGATTTGAGATCTTAGCTTTTTAATAGGTTCTACTGAAAGATTTAAACCATATAGATTCATATTTTTATTAATTAAATGAACTTCGACGGCTGATGGCAAGAGAGGATCAATAGTTGGTTGGTAACCAATGTTCATAATAGAGGCGATTTTATTCGGAGAATTATTTATGGTAGTCCATGCGGCATAGACTCCCTCACCAGGCAAAATTTTTCTTCCATCTATTTCAAGATTTGCTGTAGGAAATCCTAGGCTTCTTCCTATTCCTTTCCCTTCAACAACTTTTCCAGTAAAGTTAAATGGCCTATTAAGTAATTTGAAAGCATTCTTCAGATCACTTTTTTGTAATAAATCTCTAACTCTGCTGCTGCTAATTCTTCCTTCTTTATCTTCTAGAATTGAAATAATTTTTAGTTTTATATCCATATCTTTTGTAGCAAATTTTATTGTATTAATATCTCCTTTTCTTTTAAAACCAAATCTAAAATTAGCACCTACAGAAATGCATTTTGCTTTTAATTGATTGATCAAAATATCTTTTATAAAGTTCTCGGCACTTAATTTAGAGAGTTCTTTATTGAAGGGAATTAGTACTAATTGTTCAATCCCAAGATCTTCAAGGATAGGAAGTTTTTCTTTTGGGAGATCAAGCCTAAGACGGGTTTCTCCATATAGTATCTCTCTAGGATGTGGCCAGAAGCTTGCAATTGTGGGTGTGTAGACATTTTCTTTAACAACACTTTCAATTAATTTTCTATGGCCAGCATGCAGACCATCAAAGCTACCAATAGCAATTGAGGTAGGATTCTTAACTTCAGATGGTGATATTAAAGAGATCACAATATAACGTGCAATTTTATGATTTAGGTGGCAAATTTGAATAGGTTATAGTTTATTCAATCAAATGAATGTCTGACAAAATTGATTTTAAGTCGCTTTCATTTGGAATGCGGCGAATTGGCTGGATACGCTTTTGGATTCAATCCATTTTAGGTGTTGTAGTGACAGCTGTTTTACTTTTTTCAAATGTTGTAAACAATAATGAAGGACAGCTAAGTTTGAATCCAGGATTATCACTGACAACAATAGCGTTAATTTTATTGCTTTTTAGTCTATGGCAAAGTTGGTTAATAGTAAGAAATGGCAGAGCGATTGCAAGTAATGCTCGACCTTCCAGAGGGCAAACAAGCAAATTAATAAAGAGAGGCTTAATAAATGATTTGTTAGGAATATTATTTGGTTTAATTGGATATCAAGCACTTATGGGTGCACTTTTTATTCAGGCATCCTCTCAAACTACTGGTCAACTCATTACAGCGTCATCTGATATTCCTATTACTGGTCTTGAAATTTTATCAGTACTAAGTAATACGCAAGTTATCGCAGCTCATTTCTTTGGTCTTTGTATTTCTTTATGGTTGTTAAGAAGCATTTATAAATGAAGTATTTATCTTTGGTAATACCTCTAAACTACCTCTCCAAAATAAGTCTGGTTCTACAGGTGTAAGAGAAATTCTATTTTTTTGTATTTGAGAAACGTCACTAGGCCAATTCTTGGGCCCGTATCCTTTTGATTTTAGATCTAAAACAGCCTCGCCAGCCAACCAATAATAATCATCACCTCTTGGATCTTCCCTTTTAGAAAATTGGTTTTTATATTTTCTTATTGATAATCTTGTCCAGGATAGTTCTTTTATTTTATTCTTCTCACACGGTGGTATATTCAAGTTCAAAAGAAGTGACTTTGGCCAACTATCTTTTAATGACTGTTCTGCAATATGCATTGCAATTTCACTAGCGAATTCAAAATTTTTCCATTTAAAACTTGCAACACTAATTGCCATAGATGGAACATTTTCTAAAGTGCCTTCCATCGCTGCAGCTACTGTTCCTGAACAAAAAATATCCGTACCTAAATTTGGACCATGATTTACTCCTGAAAGAACCAAATCAGGCTTTTTATCTAATAATTCTGATAGTGCTAATTTTACACAATCAGCAGGAGTTCCTGAACAACCCCAAGCTTTAATACCTGGTTCGAATAATTCATCTGCTCTCTCAACTCTTAAAGGTGATTGTAAAGTAAGACCATGACCAGTAGCAGATCTCTCTTGATCAGGACATACTACGGTTACTTTATGCCCTTTTTTAAATGCGGATCTGGCTAATGATCTTATCCCCTCAGCAAAAACTCCGTCATCATTACTTATTAAAATATTTAACGATTCCATTAATCAATACATTTTATTATGGACGATATTTAAGTAAGATAAATCTATACTTATTTTTACTATATCAGTGAGTCAAATTGAATCATTAAGCCAAATAGAGGAAAAACTAAAAAATCTTTCTCTCTTGGCGAATGAAAATATCAAAAATGCTAAAAGTGATGATGAATTGGACAAATTAAGAGTCTCTTTATTAGGAAAGAAAGGAGAATTATCAATAATATTAAAAACTATGGGTAAATTATCCTCTTTTGATAGACCTATTGTTGGTCAGAAGGCAAACTTGATTAAGATAAAATTGAAAGATTTAATAACTGAACGAAAAGATCAACTTATTAGTGAGGCTATAGATAAAAGGATTGAAGATGAAAAAATTGATGTAACTATACCTTCCACAGGAACCCGCTCAGGGAATAAACATCCACTAATTTCAACTCAAGATGAGATTATAGATATTTTTTGTGGACTAGGATACTCAGTTGAAAATGGTCCTGAAATAGAGACTGATTTTTATAATTTCGAGTCTCTTAACATACCTAAAAATCATCCAGCAAGAGATATGCAGGATACTTTTTACTTAGATGAAAATCGTCTGCTGAGAACTCACACATCGCCTGTTCAGATTAGATATCTTGAAAAAAGTCCTCCTCCAGTAAGAATTATTGCACCAGGAAGAGTTTATAGGAGGGACGCTGTAGATGCCACTCACTCGCCTGTTTTTAATCAAGTAGAGGTCTTGTGTATCGATCAAGATATAAATTTTAGTCATTTAAGAGGAACTGTACTTACTTTTTTAAAAACTTTCTTTGGAGATATTCCTGTAAGATTTAGAGCTAGTTATTTTCCGTTTACCGAACCCTCGGCAGAAGTTGACGTTCAATGGAAAGGTAAATGGTTAGAAGTAATGGGTTGTGGAATGGTAGATCCAAAGGTTCTAGAAAAATTAGGAATTGATTCTGAGAAATGGACTGGATTTGCAGCTGGGTTAGGTGTAGAAAGGTTTTGTATGGTTAGACATCAGATTGATGATATAAGAAGGTTCTATACTAATGATCTAAGATTTTTAGAACAGTTTTAATGATAATTAAGTATTTTAAATTAGGTTTCTTTATCAATTTAGTTTAGAGTATTAATAGCATTAAATTTATCGATTGGTACGTAAAGCTGGACTAATCGTCAATGATGGTAAAGAACTAGCTGTTCAGACCGCAATTTCTGTTCAAAAAAAATTGGAAAAATCCAATTATGAAGTTGTAAGAGTCAGTAGTTCTGGAGGTATGGTTGGGTTTGCCAATCCTGATCAACACGTTCGTCTTTTGGGATATTCGAATTGTGTGCCAGATGGTTTCGATTCATCTATGGAGTTTGCGATTGTTCTTGGAGGAGATGGGACAGTTCTTTCTGCTGCGCGACAAACAGCACCCGCAAAAATTCCAATCCTTACAATAAATACTGGCCATTTAGGTTTTCTTGCAGAAGCATATCTTTCTAATTTAGAAGAAGCAATTGATAAACTTATTACCGGTAATTGGGATATAGAAGAAAGAAAGAGCTTAATTATTAGTGTAATGAGAGATGAGCAAAGAAGATGGGAATCTCTTTGTTTAAATGAAATGGCTCTTCATAGAGAACCTTTGACAAGTATGTGTCATTTTGAGATTTCCATAGGTAGACATGCTCCAGTGGATATATCTGCTGATGGTGTCATCCTTTCTACCCCAACAGGCTCCACTGCTTATTCTCTAAGCGCAGGTGGCCCTGTTATTACACCCGATTGTCCAGTAGTTCAGTTAACTCCAATTGCTCCTCATTCTTTAGCTTCAAGAGCTTTAGTTTTTAATGATTCAGAACCCGTTACAGTATTTCCTGCAACGCCTGAACGATTAGTTATGGTCGTTGATGGAAATGCAGGTTGTTATGTTTGGCCTGAAGATAGAGTTTTAATCAGAAAAAGTAAACATTCGGTAAAGTTTATAAGACTTGAGGATCATGAGTTTTTTCAAGTCTTAAGAAATAAATTAGGTTGGGGCTTGCCTCATGTTGGTAAACCTAATAAGTAATCTTTTTATTAAATCAGTTTTTTCCCTCTCAGCAAAAATACGGGATTATTTGGCTCCAATCTCATGCCCTCTGAAATACTTAAAGATTTGTAAGTCTGTATTAAATTCAAGCTTACTGAGAAATTATTTTCTATCAGGGCCACTTTTAAATCTTTAATTGTTTGAATATCAATTAAAGGAATAGAAATAATATCTCCAGAATTCATTTTTTTAGATAATTTATCAATAACATTAAGCTTAGTATTTTTATCACAACCTCCTATAACAATTCTATTAGGTTTTCTTAAAGAATTAATTTGATTTGAAATCAATAAATTGTTTATATCCTCCTCAAAAATATCAAATGGACTAACTCCTAATTTTTTTGCGTTTTCTGCGATTAATTCTTTAGATCCAATTCTTTTATCGATACTTAATAAATTTAAATTAGGTCTTAATTTCAATGCCTCTAAACCAATTGAGCCACAACCTGCTCCAATATCCCAAATTATTCCTTTCTCAGGTAATTCTAAATCAGCTAATATTTGAATTCTTATTTCCCTCTTGGTTAATAAATTTGGTCTGTCTTCAAATGTTTTAAATGTATTGTCTTTTAAACCAAAAAGCGGGATATCTTTTTCTCTTGTAGGATCTTCCTTTCTTAAAAGAATAACAATATTTAATTCGGAAATATCTGAAGGAAATTTATCTTTTAAATTTAATTTTCTTATTTTTTCATTTTTAAAGCCTAATTCCTCACAAAGCCAAAATTCATACGAATCATTCAGATTTAACTCAAATAAATTTTTCTGAATTATTTCTAAATCTTTATTTTTTGTATCTGTAAGGATTGCTAATATTGACGGCTTTGATTTTAGGGTCTCGATTAATTTTGTTGAATCTCTTCCATGAATACTTACATAACAAGCATTTTGCCAAGGTATTTTTAATTTACTAAATGCTAGTTGAAAACAAGTATTTGATGGATAAAAACGTAATTCTTCTTTGAGAAAATTTTCTAGAAGAATTCTCCCAATACCAAACCAAAGAGGATCACCCCTCGAAATTAAAATCACATCAGTTTTTTGTGATTTAAGCCAATTAATCAAATTTTTGTCACTTTTACTAGAAAACAATAATTTTTTCTGTTTTGGATTTCTCTCAGCCCATAATTTAATATCTTCAAAATATGAATCTGGTATAGCAATATTTATTGTTTCTATAAATAAATTTTGCAGATTACTTGGTAATTCTTTAAATTCAAAAGAATTAATTCCTATCACGTGTATTTTTCTTTTTATCTCAGTCATAAATTTTTAAGATTAATCTCATAATTTATTTGTACGTTTAATTAAATTATCCTATTATTAACGGAGTTATAATAATAAATTATTTGTCCGACAGGAGAAAGCGATTACACGAATTATTGTTAACTCTAATTAATAAAGAAAGTAATTTTGAGTTAATAGAAGAAGACTCTAGTGATTTATCATCTAGTTATTCAGAAAAAGATACTGCAAATTTATCCCGAGTTATTGAAAAAAACCGTAAAATCATAAAAAGATACCAATCTATAGTTAGAACAGCAGTCACTTTAGATGCTCTTATGGATTCTGAAAATGAAGAAAATTACAAAATCAAATAAAAACAATTTTTTCAAAGGTTTATTTCCTCTTGTAATAATTATTTCACTAGTTTTTAACCCATTTAAAGTTCATGCAGAAATAGCAGAAACACAGATTAATGGAGAATTAATGAATGCTAGTAGTGAGTTTCTTAGAGATTTAGATTTTGAAACATGGCAACTAGTTGTATATAAGTCACCTCTTTTTGAAGATAAATTAATCTTAAGGGTAATAGGATATCCTGGAAATCTTAGGATTGATCATCCAACAAGTTTACAAGTTGAATCTGGGAGAAAACAGTGGTTACTAACTGATAAAACTTCACTGAATTTTGAATTAGTTAACGATGGAAGAGAAGCTGCTGCAGAATTTGATCTTAACCAACTCATAAATTCTATTGATAAAAATAGACCACTAAGATTATCTTTATCAGGTGTTTTTTCAGAATTACCTGTCCCTCCTTTTGTAGTTAAAGAATGGAGATCATTGGCTTGATTTTTGAAAGATGATTGAAAGCAATATTAGTGACATTAAATGGATGAAAAGAGCTATTTTTTTAGCTTCATTAGGTAAAGGTACGACAAGCCCTAACCCAATGGTAGGAGCAGTAATTTTAGATAAAGATGGAAATCTTATCTCAGAAGGATTCCATCACAAAGCAGGAATGCCTCATGCTGAGGCAATGGCTTTCAATAACTTAAAAAAAGATGCCAGAGGTGGTACCATATATGTAAATCTCGAACCTTGTTGTCATCAAGGAAAAACTCCTCCTTGCGTAGATAAAATAATTTCTTTTGGAATAAAAAAAGTATATATTTCTATTGAAGATCCTGATAAAAGAGTTTCAGGTAAAAGTATTAAATTGCTTAAAGATGCTGGGATAAAGGTTCATAAAGGTCTTTGTAAGAGAGAATCTTTAGAGCTAAATAAGTCTTTTATTTATAGGAATACTACAAATAGTGCTTTTGGGGTACTGAAATGGGCAATGAGTATGGATGGAAGGGTTGGACTTAAAAATGGCAAAAGTAAATGGATTACAAATAAAGATTCAAGATCACTGGTCCATGCTTATAGAGCAGGCTTTGATGCAATAGTTATTGGTGGCAATACATTGAGAAAAGATAATCCTCTTCTTACTTCGCGAGGTTTAAGAAAGCCAGAGCCTTTAAGAGTTGTTTTCACAAAAACTCTAGATTTACCAGGAATATCAAAATTGTGGGATTGTAATTTGTCTAGGACACTTGTAGTTTATGATGCCTCTACTGCAAATAAAAAATATCTTAAGAGGATTCCAGAATGTGTAGAGATTGAAGAAATATCCTCTGATAATCCTACTTTAATTTCAAATTTATTAGCTAAAAAAGGTTGTAATAATGTTTTGTGGGAATGTGGCCCTAAGTTGGCAACTTCAGCTATCAAAGCAGGTTGTATCCAAGAACTGATGACATTTATTGCTCCAAAGATATTAGGAGGTGTCTGTAACATGAATCCCTTTGCTGACTTTGAATTTACAGATATGAATGAAGTTCTTAATTTAAATGCTTCTGAAATTAATTTTATAGGTGATGATATTTTTGTAAAGAGTTCTATTCAATAAGTGGAAATTTTTTTTTGATATAAATACCGTTCGGTTCTTACCCAAAAAAAGTTTTACAGGTACGGAACTCGTTCGTTTAGTTTATAATGAATTCACAATCGATATTAATCATGCCAATAAGACAAGATGATAATCAACCTAATAGAAGATTTGGAATAGTAAATATAATTTTAATTGGTGTTGGAGCACTACTTTTATTTAGTAGCTTATTCCCTAATCAAAATATGCAAATACCAAGAGTGCCTTACTCTTTATTTATTGATCAGGTTAATGATGGTGAAGTTAAGAGAGCCTATATTACTCAAGAACAAATTAGATACGAATTAAACGGAGCAGAAGAGGGAGCCCCTTCGGTATTAGCAACCACTCCAATATTTGATATGGATTTGCCACAAAGATTGGAAAGTAAAGGCGTAGAGTTTGCAGCAGCCCCGCCAAAAAAACCAAATTTCTTTTCAACCATTTTGAGTTGGGTTGTTCCACCTCTGATTTTCATTTTAGTATTGCAATTCTTCGCTAGAAGGAGTATGGGTGGTGGTGGTGCTCAAGGAGCATTAAGTTTTACAAAAAGTAAAGCTAAAGTTTATGTGCCAGATGATGAATCAAAAATTACTTTTGAAGATGTTGCGGGTGTTGATGAAGCCAAGGACGAATTAACTGAAATAGTTGACTTTTTAAAAAAACCAGAAAGATATACAGATATTGGTGCAAGAATTCCTAAGGGTGTTCTTTTGGTAGGACCTCCAGGGACCGGAAAGACCTTGCTTTCTAAAGCAGTTGCTGGAGAGGCAGAAGTCCCTTTCTTTATCATTTCAGGTTCTGAATTCGTAGAGCTTTTTGTTGGAGCTGGTGCAGCTAGAGTAAGAGATTTGTTTGAACAAGCCAAGAAGAAAGCTCCCTGCATCATTTTTATAGATGAATTAGATGCTATTGGTAAGAGTCGTTCTGGTTCGATGGGAGTAGTGGGTGGTAATGATGAAAGAGAACAAACTCTAAATCAATTACTTACAGAAATGGATGGATTTGCTTCCGCAGATAAACCTGTAATTGTTCTGGCTGCAACAAATCAACCAGAAGTACTTGATGCAGCATTATTAAGACCTGGCAGATTTGATAGGCAAGTGTTGGTTGATAGGCCAGATTTGTCCGGTAGAAAAACGATTTTAGAAATTTATACCAAAAAAGTAAAATTAGCAGAATCAATTGATTTAGATTCTATTGCCCAAGCTACAAGTGGATTTGCTGGAGCAGACTTAGCAAATATGGTTAATGAAGCTGCTTTGCTAGCTGCTAGAGCTAAAAGAAAAAGTGTTGAGCAACAAGATTTGAGTGAGGCAATCGAAAGGGTTGTAGCAGGTCTAGAGAAAAAAAGTAGAGTTCTTCAGGATGATGAGAAAAAGGTTGTTGCTTATCATGAAGTAGGTCACGCTATTGTTGGACATCTCATGCCAGGAGGTTCAAAAGTTGCAAAGATCTCAATTGTTCCAAGAGGTATGAGTGCTTTAGGATATACTCTCCAACTTCCTACTGAAGAAAGATTCCTTAATTCAAAAGACGAATTGAAGGGACAAATAGCAACACTTTTAGGAGGTCGCTCAGCGGAAGAAGTTGTTTTTGGAAAAATCACTACTGGTGCTTCCAATGATCTCCAAAGAGCAACTGATATAGCTGAACAAATGGTAGGCACTTTTGGGATGAGTGAGATCCTTGGACCTCTCGCTTATGATAAGCAAGGTGGTGGGCAATTTTTAGGTAATGCTAACAACCCAAGAAGGTCTGTTAGTGATGCAACAGCACAAGCAATAGATAAAGAAGTAAGAGATTTAGTAGATGATGCTCACGAGACGGCTTTAAATATTTTAAGGAATAACTTACCTTTGCTTGAATCTATATCCCAAAAAATTCTTCAAGAGGAAGTTATTGAAGGAGAAGATCTAAAAAATCTGCTAGCAGAAACTAAAATGCCTGCATAGTAGAATCTAAACCTTATTAGAAATATTTATGCTTAAATCTAACAAGCTTGGCAATAATAATTTTTTATCAAGCTTGGACATATCAACCGACGAATTTAATTATATTTTAGAGCTTGCTAAAAAATTAAAAAATAAGGACCTTAATATTGAACTTAAAAATAAAGTTTTAGGTTTAATTTTTAACAAGTCATCTACTCGCACAAGAGTGAGCTTTCAGGTTGCGATGTCAAGACTCGGAGGAACTACGATTGATCTAAATCCAAAAACATCGCAAATTGAGAGAGGTGAACCAATTAAAGATACAGCAAGAGTTTTAAGTAGATATTGCGATATCATTGCCATTAGAACTTTTAATCATTCGGATTTGGAAGAATATTCAAAGTGGTCTGCTAAACCAGTTATTAATGCTCTTACAGATTTAGAACACCCCTGCCAGGCATTGGCTGATTTTTTAACAATTAAGGAGGAATTTCTTGATTTTAAAAATGTAGTACTAACTTTTATAGGAGATGGTAATAATGTTGCAAATTCTCTTATTCTTTGTGGAGCATTATTAGGCGTGGAAGTTAGAATTGCTTGCCCAAAAGGTTATGAACCTAACTCATCTATAATTAAAAAGGCTCTTGAAATATATAAAAATAGGAATTTATTGAAAATTACTAATGATCCATATAAGGCTGTTTTAGGAGCAAATGTTTTATACACAGATGTTTGGTCCTCTATGGGTGAGGAAAATCTTAAGAAAAATAAAGATAAAGATTTTAATGGATTTACTATTGATATGAATTTAGTAAACAAAGCTAATAAAGATGCAATTATTCTTCATTGCCTCCCTGCTTATAGGTCTAAAGAGATAACTGATGAAGTAATTGATAGTAGTAAAAGCAGAATCTTTGATCAAGCAGAAAATAGAATGCATGCTCAACAAGCTCTTTTAGCGTGTTTGCTTTCCTAAAGGTTGCTTGCATTGGTAATAGAAAAGAGGTACAAATGTATTAGTGAATATTTGTATTGTGGTAAATTCTTCTGAAAATCTTACAGAAGCTCAAAGTGAGCTTTATGGATGGATAAAAGATTATATGAAAGACTTTCAGCATAGTCCATCAATAAGACAGATGATGCAGGCAATGGGATTGAAATCCCCTGCTCCAATACAAAGCCGCTTAAAACATTTGCAAGATAAAGGTTATATTTCATGGCAAGAAGGTAAAGCTAGAACACTTCAATTAATTGATGAAGTTATGGAAGGTATTCCTGTTATGGGATCAGTAGCAGCGGGAGGTTTAATTGAAACTTATTCTGATGTTAATGAAAATTTAGATATTTCTGATGTTTTGAAGAAGAAAGATGTTTTTGCCCTTTCAGTTAATGGTGATTCAATGATAGATGCCTGTATTGCTGATGGAGATATGGTTTTGATGGAGCCTATAACTGATTCATACTCTTTAAGAAATGGAACAATAGTTAGCGCTATGGTTCCAGGATTAGGAACAACTTTAAAATATTTTTTTAAAAGAGGTGAAAAAGTATTTCTTGAGGCAGCAAATCCAGCTTATGAAGCTATTGAGTTAAATTTAGATGATGTAGTTTTTCAGGGCAAACTTTTAGCAGTTTGGAGAAAAATTTAAACTTTTAAAATCAAAATTCATAAACAAATTTTTCATAAATTACTTTTAAACCATGTGATTGTTTTTATAAGCCCTTCTTTTAATTCAATTTTAGGTTCCCAATTCAAAACTTTCTTAGCCAAAACAATAGAAGGCTTTCTTTGTTTAGGGTCATCTTGAGGCAAGTCTTTATATTCAAATTCTAAGTTTGGATTTATTAAATCTCTAACTAAATAGGCTAATTCTTTTATTGAAAATTCTTTTGGATTGCCAATATTCATTGGCTTCTGATAATTACTTTCCATAAGAAGAATCATACCCTCAATTAAATCATCAACATAACAAAATGATCTTGTTTGATTACCCTCCCCATAAAGTGTGATTTTTTCATTTTTTAAAGCTTGAATTATAAAGTTGCTTACTACTCTTCCATCATCAAATCTCATATTCGGACCATAGGTATTAAATATCCTCATAATTCTCGTATCAACTCCATTTACCCTTTTATAATCTGTGCAAAGAGTTTCTGCGATTCTTTTTCCTTCGTCGTAACAACTTCTTATCCCTGTTGTATTTACAGACCCGTTATAAGACTCTGTTTGAGGATGCTCTTCAGGATCTCCATAAATCTCACTTGTACTAGCTAATAGAAACTTAGCTCCAACTCTTTTTGCTAATCCCAACATGTTATAGGTACCTAAAAAACTTGTTTTAGTTGTTTTAATCGGATTGAATTGATAATGAATTGGTGAAGCAGGGCAAGCAAGATGCCAAATTTTATCTACTTCAATTTTTATTGGTTCTGTGACATCATGTCTTATAAGTTCAAAACAAGGATGATTCATCAGTGGCTCAATATTTTTCTTTGTACCTGTATAAAAATTATCTATACAAATTACTTCTTCTCCTCTCTTTAATAGTTCCTTTGACAAATGCGATCCTAAAAATCCACTACCACCTGTAACTAAATTTCTTTTCATTAACTTGTAATGTAAGTTCTTTTGACTTAAAACTATAGTAAATTATTTAGGTGAATATTTAATGTTTAATTTGTTTTAAGGAGTTAAATATGAAATATTTTTCTTTCCAGATCGCATCTGAAGACTTGTCGAAAAACAAATTAATAAACAATATATGAAAAATAATTTAAATAAAATTATTTGTTGCCTTGGTGCTGGATATGTTGGGGGACCTACTATGTCAGTAATAGCGATGAATTGTCCAGATTGGAAAGTTAACGTAGTAGATTTGAATTCTGAGAGAATTAATGCTTGGAATAACGAAGATTTATCTAATTTACCAGTATTTGAACCTGGATTAGATAAAATAGTTAAAAAGTGTAGAGGAAAAAACCTTTTCTTTTCAACAAAAATCGAGGAAAATATTGCTAAAGCAGATGTAATTTTCATCTCTGTAAATACACCAACAAAAAAAAGAGGTATTGGGGCTGGTTATGCTAGTGACTTGAAATGGATAGAATCTTCAGCGAGACAAATAGCTAAATTTTCTAAAAATCATACTATTGTCATTGAAAAAAGTACTTTACCTGTAAAAACTGCTGAAACTATAAAAACAATTTTAAATTCATCTGAACAAAATAATACTTCAGCTAAAGATCATAAAAGTCAAACTTTTTCAATAATATCTAATCCCGAATTTCTTGCTGAAGGTTCTGCTATTAATGATCTCCAAAATCCTGATAGAGTTTTAATTGGAGGAGAAGATGAAGATTCAATTAATTTGATATCTGATATTTATAAAAATTGGGTTAATCCAGAAAAAATAATAACAACAAATTTATGGAGTTCAGAATTATCAAAATTAGTTGCGAATGCTTTTTTAGCGCAAAGACTTTCATCCATAAATTCTATTTCGGCACTTTGTGAAGTAACTGGGGCTAATATTAATGAAGTAGCTACTGCAATTGGAACTGATACTAGGATAGGAGGAAAATTCCTGAAATCAGGTCCTGGTTTTGGAGGAAGTTGTTTTAAAAAAGATATCTTAAATCTTGTATATTTATGTAGATATTATGGATTGAATGAAGTTGCAGATTATTGGGAACAAGTAGTTGATATTAATACATGGCAACAAAAAAGAATATCATCTTTGGTAATCACAAATTTATTTGGAACACTAACAAATAAAAAATTAGCAATTTTTGGATTTTCATTTAAAGCTAATACAAATGATACAAGAGAATCTCCAAGTATATTTATTTCTAAGAATTTACTACAGGAAGGTGCAAAATTAAATTTTTATGATCCTAAAGTTAGTGAAAAGGAAATATTAAAAGAATTTAATGAGATTACAAAAGAAAATAATGTTTTGGTAAGTAACTCGGCTTTAAAAGCTGCTCAACAAGCTGATGCTATTCTTGTCTTAACAGAATGGGAAGAATTTAAAGAGTTAGATTGGAAAAATATTTTCGAAGTAATGAGAAAACCTGCTTGGGTTTTTGATTCAAGAATTTTTTTAGAAAAAGAAAGATTAAAAGATATTGGTTTCAAGGTTTGGACTTTAGGCACAACATAATAGCTTAGAAAAGTTACTAATAAATTTCTTTTTCAAATTTAAAAGTGAGAAAAATATTAATGAAAAAAAATAATAAATTTGAACAAAAAGTGAAAAATCTTTTTAATGTTATCCCTAATTCTTCAACAAAAAAACAACTTTTTTTGTTTGTGATAATTGGGATAACCTCAGTATTAATAGACACTTGTTCTTATTTATTTCTGTTTTCTTTGACTGGTTCAATAAACTTATCGAAGTTTATCAGTTTTATAATGGGAGCATTATTCTCTTATTATGGAAATAAAAATATAACTTTTAATGTAAAAGCGAAACGGTTAACCCCAATATATTTTTCATTAGTCTATTCAATTTCTTTAGGACTAAATATTTTTTCTAATAGTTTTTCACTATATTTATTTAATAATAAAGAAACATTTAGTATTCTAATTTCTTTTTTTATTGCAACTTTAATTTCTGCTTTATTTAATTTTATAATGATTAAGTTTTTTGTTTTTAAAAAAAATAATATATTATGAAAAAATTAAATAAAAGATATTTAATTTGTAATGGAGATGCTAATTCATATACTACTCACGGAGGATTACCATATAATTTTTTTAAAACTGCAAAACAATATGGATTAATAGATAAAGCGATTAGTCTTGATTATCAAAAATTAAAATATTGGAAATTAATATGGAACTTTATACAATTATTGAAATATGGGAAACCACATGGGTTTCAATGGAGTGAATTTTATGCGAAAAGGTTAATTAAGCAAATAAAATATCTTGATGATCAAGAATTAAGTATATTAAGCATTTATCCACTTTTGCCAAGTTATCCATGGCCTGAAAAATGGGATGTAGACTTTTATATTGACGCTACAATTTTACAAATACTTAATGAATATAGATTTTCAAATTTAATAAGTAATTCTTATAAAAGTCAGATAATTAATAGAGAGAAATTAAATTATTTAAGAGCTAATAGAATTATTTGCCGCTCAAATTGGGCAATTAAATCTTTAATAAAAGATTACCAAATTGATAAATCTAAGATTTCTCTAGTACCTGGAGGTGCAAATTTAGATATAACAAAAATTGATAGAAGCGAATTGCTTTCTTTCCCTCCAAAACCATCTGTTAGAAATCCGATAATATTAGGCTTTATAGGTCTAGATTGGGAAAGGAAAGGCGGGGATTTCTTAATAAAATTGGCAGATACTTTTTATGAAAATAACATCCCTTTTGAAATCAGGGTAATTGGACCAAAACTGAATACTTTGCCTATCCATCCTTGCTTAAAGTATGTTGGATTTATAGATAAGTTTTTGAACTTAGATCTTTTTATTAAAGAACTTAAATCTTGGCACTTTGGGACTCTATTTTCAAAGGCTGAGGCTTTTGGAATATCCAATAGAGAATGTTTAATACTTGGAGTTCCAGTAATTTGCCACAATATAGGAGGTATTTCTTCAACTTTACCAAAATATAATTTTGGTAAGATTTTTGACGCTAATCCAACCCCAATAGTTGTTTATAACTGGCTTATGGATATCTTTAATCCCTATGAAAAGTATATAGATTTAAGAAAAAAACTTTTTAAACAATATAAGAGTTTTACTTGGGATAAAACAATAATTAATTTAATAAAAGTCTTATAGAAATTAGAATGTAAGAAAATAATTCTTCTTTATTACAAATAAATATTTATAATATTAATTAATATCTAGAGGTAGGTTCAACTACTTAAGTTGTTGAGGATAGGGTAAGATTGTAGCTATGTTCTAATAACATTGATGTTATCTATAGTTCATTTAAGTAATAATGATTTAATTGGGGGAGCATCAAGAGCTGCTTATAGAATTCATAGATGTCTTGAAGATAATAAAAGTAATTATTCAGTAAATTCTTCAATGAAGGTTATAGAAAAATATAGTTCTGATCCAACTGTTACATGTTTAAAAAATAATTCATATTTGCGGAAAAGACTGCAACCAAGAATAGCAAGATTACTAAAAAGTAATTTTAAAACAACTAATCAATCTGCGCATAATATTGCTTATCCTGGTACTGGATTATTAAAAGAAATAAATAGTTATGAATCCTTGAATAAAATAACTCATCTTCACTGGTTAGGCGACAATACAATTTCAATAGAGGAAGTGGGAAAATTAAAAGGTCAGATTTTTTGGACACTACATGACCAATGGCCTTTTTGTGGAGCTGAGCACTATACTCACCTACCTATTAATAAAAATGGTCTACAAGTTAATGATTTTAGATATAGAGAAAATTATTCGAAAAAAAGTAGAATTTTTGATGAAAAGGGATTTGATATAAATAGATGGACTTGGGAGAGAAAGAAAAGATCCTGGAAAAAACCAATAAATATCGTAGCAACCTCAAGTTGGTTATTTGAGTGCGTAAAAAAAAGCTCTTTAATGAAAAATTGGCCAATACATTTAATCCCATATCCAATAAATACTAAAATTTGGAAACCTATAGATAAATCATATGCAAAAAAGATACTTGGTATCGATCCAAAAAAGAGAGTTGTTTTATTTGGAGCAATTGGAGGTACCAAAGATACTAGAAAAGGCTCCCATCTACTAGTAGAGGCATTAAATATTTTAAAAGATTCTTATTTTGAAAATATTGAAAATAGTATTCAAATTTTAGTTTTTGGCGAATCAGGTAATAAAGATACTATAAAAAACTTGCCAGTAGATTTTTTAGGTTCTTTCAGTGACGATTTATCCCTTAGAATAGTTTATTCAGCTGCCGATATAATGGTAGTTCCATCAACACAAGAAGCTTTTGGACAAACCGCTTCTGAAGCTCATGCATGTGCAACACCTGTAGCGGCATTCAAGATTGGAGGTTTGATTGATATAGTTAGTCATCAAGAAACAGGATATTTGGCTGATCCATATGATCCTAAATCTTTGGCATATGGTATAAATTGGATTTTAGAGGATGAAGAAAGAAATAAAAAACTTTCATCCCAAGCAAGATTAAAAGCTGAAAAATATTGGGATTCAAGAATTATTGCTAAAAAGTATATGGATGCTTATCATTCGGCATTAAGTATTTATTGAGAGTATTAGATAAATATAAAAATATAAAGTTTATTAAAAAAAATTTTTAAGATAAATGCCAAAAGAATCTTAAAAAAATCTTAGTTATAGTAAAGATCTGCTTGTTAATTTTAATCAGATAGTAAATTTCTTTAGCAAATTTTCTATGAACATCATATTGAACTAACTAATTAAAAAATGATCCCAACTTACTGGCGTTGCATTTTCAATATCTTGATTCACAATTTTACCGATCAATAATTCGTAATATTTGGGATCAAGGCCATAACCAGGTCTAACACATCTCAAGGATTCCTTATTAAGTTTTTCTCCTTTTTTAAGATCTTTTGCAAAATAAAGTGATCTCCTAGTTTTCCTATCATCAATCTCACAAGGTGTACAATCAAAAGTTGGTTTTCCAATTGAACTCCAAGCTTCATTTATATTTCTCAAAAGTAATTTGGTATCGTTAAGATTTAATGCGAAAGAGGAATCGATTGATGCTGGACTTTTTGCATCAAAAATATGTTTCTCAATAATATTAGCTCCGAATGCAATTGCTGCGCAGGATGCTCCTATTCCTAAAGAGTGATCACTAAATCCTATGGGAGAAGAAGAAAATATTTCTCTATAAGTTTTTAAAGTTGAAGTATTTATATCCTTAAGAGGAGCAGGATAAGAAGATGTACACTTCAAAATTGCAATATTTTCTTCAGATAAATACTTACGCGCGGCTAAATAAGCATCGTATATTTCTGACAAACTTGACATCCCTGAACTTATGATTAGCGGTTTACCCTTAGAAGCAGCATATTCAATTAAAGGAATATCAATATTTTCATAGCTAGCAATTTTATATGCAGGACAATTAAGTTCCTCTAAGAAATCAACAGCAGTTTTATCGAAAGGAGAACTAAATGGAATTAAATCTAATTCTCTAGCATAATCAAATATTTCATGATGCATTTCCCAAGGTAAAAATGATTTTGAAAAAAGTTTAAATAGTGTATAACCTTTCCCAAGACCAGTATTAATAGAAAAGTCTTTTTTCTGACTATTTAAAGTCATTGTTTCTGGTTTAAAAGTTTGAAATTTAATAAATTTTCCGCCAATTTCAGAATATTCTTTAATTATATTTTTAACTGTTTTAATCGATTTATTATGGTTACCACTAATTTCACCAAATAAAACTGGGGGACAATTTTTACCAATATTTATAGCTGATATTTTCAAATTTTATATATGAGATTTTTTAAATATATCACAAACTATTTTTATATATAAGTTTATTAAAAATAGATATATCATTAATTTTAAATGCTTTTTTAAATATCTTTCCATATCGCTCATTTATTTTAGTATCTATAATTTCAAATCCCAAATTCAAGTTCATTTTTAATACATGTTTATTATCTGTATGAATAATCGCTAACCATGTGTGATTAGGATATTTTAGTTTGCATTCTTCTAGTTGTTTTTTTACTAATGCATAGGCATCCCAAAAAGACCTTTTATATTTTGATCCAAACCATCCACCAATTAAAAAATATTCATCATCAATTTTTTTAGACTCTTCCCAAATTACTATTTTTTGTTGATTATTTCTTACAAAAAGTTTTGATTCTCTTGAGGTTTTTTTTAGCCACCAAGTATAGTGCTCCAATCTTTTGATGATTTTTGTATTCCCCATTATTTTCCTAGTAGAATGAAAATTTCTCAAATTTAAATATTCGTTCATATACTTAAAATCTCTTTTGATTGTATCGATTTTAGGATAATTAAATTCATTTTTTTCTTTCGATTTGTATGAGAAATCATTATTTAAAGAACTACTTTTAATATTTCTTACTATTTCTTCCTGTCCTGAAAAATTGATATTTTTGGATCCCCATTTATAACTAACTATTCTTTTGTATTTTGAAAATATTTTTTTTACGAAGTAACCTAAAGAACTTTTCAAAGAAGTTAATTCATTATTGGGAATATAAAACCATAAACCCAATTCGTTATAAAGTTCACTTGAATTAGACTGATTTTTATTCAATTCAATACAAATAGTTGGTTTAGAGAAATATGAAGCCTCATACATTTGAGTACTACTTGAGGTTATAAATAATTTTGTTTTTTCAATATATGGTAATAAATTTGGAACATTTGTTTTGAAAATAATATTTCTCTGAAAAGATTTTTTCCACTTTAAATTTTTCAACTTTTCTGAAGATTTTGAAATTACATAAATCTTTTTATTATTTAATCCATTAATATTTTCGATAGATGTAAGACAATCTTTGATAATCTTAAATTGTTCAGAATATCCGAGACATATTAATATATCTGAATTCAAATTTAAATTTTCTTTTGTTTTTTCTTTAAAATTTATGTCGGATATAAAAAATTTCGAACCTAAAAGATATTTTGCAGATTTATTAACGTTATAATTTCGCCATTTATTTAATGCGAGAGGATTGTAGTCAATAATATAATCAGCCGAGGAATAAGTTGGCTTATCTAAAATTCTTAATACCTTATTTAAATAAGAAAAATCCTTTAAACTTTTTACTAAGTCATCACTTATTTTATAGGAATCGATAAGGGCAAAAAATTCAATATCATTCTTTTTAAATTGAGTTAATTGAAAATCTAATTGATCATAGTAGGAAATTTTTTTAGGCAAATTAAATTGATTAAAAAGATTTATTGTATCGTCATGAGGACTTTCTTCAAAAAATAAAATAATTTCGTCAATATTATATTTTTGTATAAAAGAATTAATTAATAAATACGATCTTTTTACATGTCCAAAACCAGATTTAAGAGAATTATCTATTAAAGCAATAAATTTCATAATTTCATTATTATTGACCTAATAATTTTGAAAAATCATTTTTTATAGATTGAACATCTATTTTCCCATTATCTAATAATGGCAAAACCTTGTATTCCTTATATATTACGGGTCTCATATAAGATTCCAAGTTGGCGATAGCATATTCTCGCAATAAATTAACTATATCTTTAATAGTTGAATTAAATATTGCACAACATATAGCATCTCCTATTCTTTGCATTTTTACTGAAGTAATAAATAAATTTATTGATTGATCGATTCTCGATAACCTCTCTTTTATGTCCATACAAGAAACTTTATAACCGCTTACCTTAATGATGTCATTATTTCTTGAAATAAAGTGCAATATATTTTTATTATCTAAATATCCATAATCATCAGTTTCAAAAAAATTATCTTTCAAAAATTTTTTCGAATCAACAAATTGCTTATCTATTACGTATCCTAAAAAACACCATTTTGTATAAGCAGCAATTCTTCCAACTTGAAATCCTTCTTTTGTAATCATATTTTTATCTTTTTCATGAATAATTTTTAATTCGCAGCCTTTTACAGGTTCTCCCATATATGTTTTTGTAATTTGATTATCTAAGCGCGTTAAAGTACAAGTGCCTAATTCGCTAAGACCGTACATTTCATACGATATTTCACCAAATTTTTCCATAAAACTTTTCCTTGTTTTGTTAGATATGGAGGCACTTGAGGAAATAATAATCCTATGATCATTTGTTCTATACAATTTTTCTTGACAAATCTCAAGATGTGTAGATATTGGAATGGATAATGTTACATTATTTTCAACAAAAGCATTTATAAAATCCTTCTTATTAAATTTATTAATGTATACGATATTAGCGTTTGCATTCATTGCAACATGAATCAATCTTTGACCTAGCGAATGAGTGTAAGGAGAACTACAAAAAACAGTATCCTTACTATCTACTTTAAACAATTCTATTAATTGTTTTGCTCTTAATTTTTTTGTATCTTCACCGAATATTATTATTTTCGATTTCCCTGTGGTACCTGAAGTACTTGAGCATAAGTAAGGTCTTTTTTTTTTAACGTTTAAAATACGAAAGTTCTTCTTTATTGAAAAAGATAATTTTTTATCTATATCATATTTTATAACTACAATAGGTTCTATTTCATTAATAAAATTATCAATATTTTTATTCAAGTTACTACCCATTGGTAAATGAATAAAGCCAAGCTTGTAAAGAATTTTAGTAAATATATAATTATAAATTAGATCATCACAAATTGTTATAACTAGAGTGTTATTTAGTCTATATTTAGATGAAATATTTTTTAGTTCTCTTAAATTATTTTCTAAATCTATTATTACATTTTGTAATTTAATTTTTTTAACTATTCCACTTTCAATTAATGTAATTTGCATATCAATATATATAGAATGAAAATTATATCATGAGTAACTTTATTAAAGATATAAGGAAACAAATTAGTTCATACGGAAAAATTAATCTGCTTGAAATAGAAAACAATATTGATATATTTGAGGCTGGATACTTAGATTCAATTGAAAGCTTGGAATTTTCAATTTATCTTTGTAGTAAATACGAAAATTTAAATCATAATGACTTATCTAATTTAGAAATAATTAGTATAAACAATATTATTAATCTAATTAATGAGAATCGATAACCTCCCATTTGTTACTTCTAATACTTCTATTAGCAGATTCAAAAAAAGCTAATCCTTTTATAGCTGTCTCAATCCCAAATACATTTTCTTTCTCCTGATTATGTAAGATAAAGTTTTCAATTGAATTATAGTAATTTGCTAAAGCCTCTATAAAGCCAGATGGATGACCAGGTTTCATCCTTTCGCAATTTATCAAATCATTTGAAAAGAAATCTGAGCGCGTGAGAATTTGTCTTCCCTTTTCATTAGTTATTTCTAAATCCTCAGGGTAAGATTGTTTCCATGAAATTGTACCTTTTTCTCCTACTACTTCTAAATAGAGACCATTATCCTCTTTTAAATTAGCTTTCCCATGGATCATGGAGCCGATAGCATCTCTATCGGTACGAAATAAATAATGTGAGGTTTCTTTAACATGAAAATTTTTTGATAATCTTTGATTACCAATTACATTTATTAATTTATGCCCAGTCACATATTCAATTAAATTATGTAAATGGGTTCCAAGATCTAGGTCAATATTAGGTATTAAACCTTCGCTCAATCGCCAAGATTGAGGACCATTTTTTTCATTTGAAGATAATGATACTCTTTTCAAGAAGCTTCTTTGAGGCATTTTTGCATGTATCTCAGTAATATTTCCTATCTCATTATTTCCAATTATCTTTTTTGCTATTTTTACGATTGGATAACCAGTATAGTTATAAATAACGAATAAATTTTTTCCTTTTAATTTATCTCTTAATTCTAATGCCTCATCTAGAGAACAACATAAAGCTTTTTCACAAATAATATTTTTGTATAAATCTTTAGCAACAATAATATTAGAAAAATGATCTGGTGTCGGTGTAATAATTGATAGGCAATCAATATCTTTTCTAGAGGAAAGTTGTTTCATATCTGAAAAATTATTCATGCATTCTGGTTTCCATTCAATGAAAGAATCTAAATTTTTTATTTCATTTCTGCTGAAAATCCCACTATCAATTTGATGTTTTCTATCAATTGATATTGCAGCTCTATGACACATTCCTGCTGGAGATCCCTTACCTCCCCCTAAAATTGATATTCTCATTAACTTAATGTACTATTTCAATAGTATCTCAAATTAGTAAAGATTATCAAAACCTGTTTAAGTATACAATCAGCCGTTTACTTAGCACCAAATGAGATTAGAACTTGTTGTCAAAGATTTTTTAGGAATCAAACTTTATGTGGAGACGTAGTTCTCTTAAAGACAAAAGATATTAACTCTAATGCAATTTTAAAAGGCTTACTTGATGCGAAATCTAAATTAATCGCCAAAATTAATGATCCCAAAGATGATGACCCATGCACAGGTTGTCACTCTTTAATTGATTCAGACTCTAATTCACCAGAAGAAGAAGTTTTAATAAATCATATATCAATTGAAACCGATACTACATGTAACATGAGATGTGTATATTGTAGTCCAACTTATTATGGCGGAGACAAATCTAATTATGATCCTGTTGCTCTAATTGAGGAGATGTACAAAAAAGGTGTTCTAGATAAATCAGTAGTCATCTATTGGGGTGGAGGGGAGCCTACAATTGGAGAAGACTTTGAAAATAGGCTAGAGAGACTAACTAAAATATTGAATATAAAATCAATTAGATTTTTTACAAACTCAACTAAAAAAAGTAAAGGAATATCTAAATGGCTTATAGAAGGTAGAGCACAACTAACAACCTCAATTGATGCTGGGATTGAATCAACATTTAGAAAAGTAAGAGGGCTTAATGGGATGCATAGGGTTTTATCTAATCTTGAGAATTACAAAAATCTCATTGATAACCCTCAGAAAATTACAATTAAATATATTTTTAATAATGATAATGCAAATGAGAATGATATTGATGGTTTTATAGAGAATATAAAAAAATACAATTTAACAGAACTTCCTTTGCAAATAAGCTTAGACTTCAAAATTGAAAAGCCATCTATACATATCTATAAAACAGCGCTTTATTTATACGGTAATCACATTAAAGTTTCAAAAACGTTTAATGCTTTTTTTGATGATCATTTTTTACATTCTATTTCTAGGATGTTAAAAAAAGGATTAAAAGATAAAACATATGATTCATTATTAGACTTGGATATTATTAAAAAAATTATTGCATTTGCTGAAAATTATGAATGGGTTATTTGGGGTACAGGATCTTTTGCTAAATATCTTTATTCAGAAAGTTTTATAAGTTCTATTAAAAAACCAATAGCTTTAATAAGTAGTGAACCTTTGAAAGAAGAAATTAAGGATATTCCGGTAAAAGATCCTTCTTATATTAAAAATAGCAAGAAAAAAATTTTTATATGTCTTGGATCTGTTAGTTATAGAAAACAAATTATTCAGAAAATAAAAGAATCAGATATTCCAGAAGATCAGATCGCTAATATTCCTTTCCTTTAATAAGATATTTAATTTTTCTGTAGTAATTTTTTAATCAAGATTTCCCTTTTTGAAAGATTATATTTTTTTAATCTCAAATAAAAAAGATTCCAGTATGAACAAACTTCCTCAAAAACAAGAGTCAGTTCTTGATGCGTTTTGATATCGTGTTTGGCATCCAGTATATTTTCTGCAAGCATTCCTCCAAAAGCAATCATCCTATGTTTTATTGATATCTGCACTTTTTCATCTCCTAAGAATTGGTTACTTAGGTAAATAATTTGTCGCAAATATTCTTTTAAATTTAAAATATCTTTATTTTTTGAGGTAATACTTTTTCCATGTATCCTTTTTTTGTATGCCATAAGATTTACAAAATCTTTTGAACTTGCATATCTCAAGGTCATATATCTAAAAAAAATATCTTCATAAATTCCTTCAGGAAATTTAATGCACCTTTCTTTTATCAATTTCTTTTTATAAATCTGAAAAAGAACCTCATCTCTTAATTCACCTTTTAGTAATAAATCTGAAGGATCTGATAGGTTATAATCTTTAAATTCATTTTGTCGATTCTTAATTGATATTTTTTCCCCAAAAGTCTCATAATCAAACTCTAATAAATCATTATTACTGTGAATTAATTTATTAAAAACTTTAAAAAAATTTGATGCAACTATCTGATCATCTGAGTCTAAAAAAGAAATATAATCTCCAAGTGCTTTTTCAATCCCTATATTTCTAGAGATACCTGGTCCAGATTTTCCTAAATTATTATTCAAACATTTTACATATCCTAAATTAAAAAACTTTGATTCTACTGCAGTAACGCCATTATCTATTATTATTAAAATTTCTAATTCAATTTTATAATCTAATAATTTAATGACGCTCTCTATTGCTTCATCTAAATATTCTTTGCATTTTCCAACAGGAATAATGAATGTAATAAGAGGTTTATTCATCTAAAAAAGTCTTCCAAATATCATCAAAAAAATTTTTTACTCTTTCAAACTATAAAGTGCTTCAGCAAAATCCCAATCTTCCTCTGTATCTATATCTATAGCCTTATCTCTTGATAATTGATATCCAATATATCCTTTATCCTTTACTTCTTTATCTGACTCTAAAATAAATCTACTAGGATAGATAACAAATGTTCCTGAGTCATAATAACTTTTTGGTAAATCTTGAGATCTAATTTTTGTTTTATCTTCAAACCTTGGATGAATAAAGTTATTTTTATCTTTCAGAAATGACCACTCAATAGGGACGGGATATTCCGCAATAGCTAAAAGAGGTTTAATCGAATTAATATTCTGTGCACTATAAGTTTTTGAAGCAGAAATTAAATCATTCTTATCAATTAATGGAGAACATGCCATTAATAGCCAAACTTCATCGAATTGATATCCCTTTGATTTATAAGTATTCAAGACAAATGATAGGACCGGCATCAGAGGGGTAAAGTCATCAGACAAAGTTTGTGGTCTCATAAAATCTATAGATAATCCATTATTCTCAACAACTTCTTTAATTAAATTACATTCTGTAGAAACGTGGATTTTATTGAATAATTTACTTTCTCTAGCTGTATTGATTATGTAATTAATAATTGGTTCTCCACAAAAATTTTTTATATTTTTATTTTTAATTCTTTTTGAGCCACCTCTGGCAGGAATAATTGCTAATCTTTTCATGCTTAAATTAATTAAATTTAAATATTAATTGAGCCTTTTAAATTTATTATGGCAAACTTCAGTTTCTAGTAGATTATCTATATTTCTTCCTCGCTCGCACTCTCCAATAATTTTAAAGATGTTTTTAAGTTTTTCATTATATTCCTCAAAAATTTTTTCATTATGAGCCATTGAAATAAAAACTATATTAGAAGATAAATATCCTTCCTTTAACATCTCTTGTGTGATAAAAGTTTTATATTTTAAAAAATCTTTTGAATTTATAATGAATTGTGGAATAGGTTTAATTCCTCCAATACTAATTGATAAGTTATTTTCAATAGCAAGATCCCTCCAAACTGACCTTACTTTATCCCCTAGAGCTGAAACATATTCCCAACTTTTTAACTTTTTCATAACTTCAAGTGTTTTTAGTGCTGCAGTTGGCCCTATTCTTTCTGTCCAAAAAGTACTACTTATAAATGTTTTCTGAGCAGCTTGCATAAACTTCTTTTTACCAATTACTGATGTAATTGCATACCCATTACCTAAAGCTTTTCCGAACATACATATGTCAGGACTTACATTGTGTTTTAAATGTATACCGCCTAAAGTCTCTCTAAAACCAGATGTACACTCATCAAATATAAGTATGATATTTTTCTTATCGCATAAATCTCTGACTTTTCCTAAAAAATCATTCTCTGGAGGGTTACTTCTTTCTACTTCCATCTTGATTGCAGCAAGATCATTATTTTCAACTATTTTTAAAAGTTGTTGAAAATTATTAAATTGAAAAGGAAATGTTGTGCCACTTAAATTTTTCGGAACTCCAATTGGATCTAAACCAGGTAATAGATGCTCTGATAAATTTGAATCGTTTTGTAGATTTGTAGCTAGATACCAATCATGCCATCCATGATATCCACAAATAGCGATTTTATCTTTACCAGATGAAGCTCGAGCAATTCTAATTGCAATTGCATTTGCTTCACCTCCAGATCTTGCAAATCTAGCCATTTCTGCCCATGGATGTATTTCTATAAGTTTTTCAGCAAGGAAAACTTCCTCAGGGCAATTTAATGTACTCATGTTCCCTAAATTTATTGTTCTTCTTACAGCTTCATCAACTTCTTCATTTCCATAACCCAATAAATTTGTGCCAATACCCATAATACTCATATCAATTAATTCTCTTCCATCTAAATCCCAAACAGAACATCCTTTTGCCTTGGAAAAATAGGAGGGCCATTTGTCTGGAAGAAACATTTCTGGTCTTTTTGAGAGAAGCATGTTCCCACCGGGAATTATTTCCTTTGCTTTATTCCATAATTTTTGGCCAGAACTCATTAATTTTTGCTAATTCTTAATATAGAATAGTTCTTAATTAATTAAATTTGTAAGCAGTATTTTGAAAACTATAAAATAAAAAGAAATTAAAAATTTTAAATAATGAATCCTCAAAAACATTTATAATTTAATTTCATATGCAATCAGAAAAATTAAAAAAAATTATTATAGGTACTGCACAATTTGGAATGAACTATGGAGTTTCAAATACAACAGGCATCCCTAATCAAACGGAATTGAAAAATATTATTAATTACTGTCTGGAAAACAATATTAATTATTTAGATACTGCTGCCTCTTATGGTAATTCTGAAATAACATTAGGAAAAACAGGAGTAAAAGATTTTAAAATAATAACTAAAATTCAAGTTAATAAAAACTGCGACTTCCAAAGCCTGTTATCCACTTTGAAAGATAGTTGTGAAAAATTGAAAGTTAATAAACTAGAGGGATTACTTTTACATTCATATATTTCTTCAAAAAATGACGATCATTTTTTTTCACTCTTAGAAGAAATTAAGAATACTAAATTAGTAAATAAAATTGGTTTATCAATTTATAATGCTGAAGATATGATTAAAATTCATAAAAAATTCTCAGTAGATATTTTTCAAATACCGCTAAATATTCTTAACAGAGGTTATTTTTTAGACGAAGTTTTAGATGATGTTAGATCGAGCGGTGCAGAGATTCATATAAGATCTATTTTCCTACAAGGTTTATTATTGATGGATAAAAATGTTAGACCTTCATACTTTAAAAAGTGGGAAAAATTATTCCATGAGTGGGATTTATGGTTAGAGGAGCAGGGACTATCGTCACTTGAAGCATGTTTATCTTTTGCTTTATATTCCAAAAATGTTGATAAGGTTTTAATAGGTATTGATTCATTAAAACAATTAAAAGAAATAGTTAAAAAATTTAAGAATCTTAAAAAGATTAAGTTCCCAAAAGCATTTATTTCTCAAGATAACAATTTGATCAATCCCGCTAATTGGAAATTTTGATTAGATTTTAAAAATCATAAATAAGAAATTTAATTATGTTTTTTAACAAATAACTTTTAGATTGTCTCAAAAATTTAAATTTCTTAATTAATTATCTTCTAATAAAGGACATTTTAGAGCAGTTTAGAAAATGTTTAATTTCTCTATGTAGTATCATATCAAGGGTATTAAATATAGGTTTTTTAAAAACATATAGTTTATAAATGAATTTAGAAGAAATTACTAATTTATTAATAACTGGTGGTACTGGTAGCTTTGGTAGGGCTTTTGTTCCAGAAGCGTTAAAGCGATTACCAAATTTGAAGAGATTAGTAATTTTCAGTAGAGATGAGTTAAAGCAATTCAATTTACAACAAAAATACCCATCTGATAAATATCCACAACTAAGATTTATACTTGGTGATGTAAGGGATCAAAATAGTTTAAGAAGAGCTTTTGAAGGAATCGATTCAGTAATCCATGCGGCAGCGTTTAAACAAGTCCCAGCTGCGGAATATAACCCAATAGAATTTATTAAGACTAATATTCTAGGCTCAGAGAATATAGTAGAAGCATCTTTAAGTTCATCTGTTAAGCAAGTCATAGCTCTTAGTAGTGACAAAGCAAGTTCCCCTATAAATCTTTATGGGGCAACAAAATTATGTTCAGATAAATTATTTATTGCCGCAAATAATATCAAAGGTAAAAAAAACAAGCATTTTTCAGTTGTAAGATATGGCAACGTTTTGGGCTCAAGAGGTTCAGTAATACCTTTTTTCATAGAAAAGGCAAAAACCGGATTAATTCCCATAACTTCTAGAGAGATGACTAGGTTTAACATTACATTAAATGATGCAGTTAATATGGTTTTTTGGTGTATGAAGAATTCCTGTGGGGGAGAGTTATTTATTCCTAAGATACCTAGTTATAGAATAACTGATTTAGCAGAGGCAATAGGACCTTCTTGCAAAAAGGAAATAATAGGAATACGTCCTGGTGAAAAAATTCATGAAGAGATGATATCAATGGCAGATGCTATTAATACAATAGATTTAGGAAAATACTATGCAATTTTGCCATCTGGATGTACTTTAAATAAGAATACGATAGAGGAAAATTGGGGTAAATTTAAATTTCTCGAAAAAGATTTTACTTATAACTCACAAAACAATTCCGATTTTCTAGATATTGATCAAATTAGATCATTAATTAAAAAACATTATTTAAGTTCTTTTGTTCCAAAGTAAAATCAACTAATAAATTTTAAGAAATTTAATTATTATTTTTTTCGCTTTGGTAAATTAAAATATTGGTATATATGTGTCTAATGGAAGAATTCCGGTTTAATTGCAATAAAAAATTAATTTGAAGAACAATTTTAATTTAATAAACTTTTTACTCTAAAATCTTAATGAATGCTATTGAAAATTAATATTTTATATAAATAACTGGCAAATTTTAAAATCAATCATAATTTTATTTTATATAATTAGGTTTATACTTAGAAACGCATTGGAAAAGAATTTTTTGCCATATAGTAGACAAGATATTAGCGAAGAGGATATTCAAAGTGTCAATAATGTTCTTAGAAGTGAGTTCCTTACCCAAGGTAATGTACATAAAGAATTTGAAAACGCTATAGCTGCAAAAGTTAAAAGTAAATATTGCGTCTCTTTTAATAGTGCCACAAGTGCTCTTCACATTGCTTGCTTAGCGTTAGGATTAAGAAAAGGTGATATTCTTTGGACTACCCCTACAACTTTTGTTGCCTCAGCAAATTGTGCAATTTATTGCGGCGCAGAAATTGATTTTGTAGATATTGACTTAAAAACAGGTCTTATGTCTGTTGAACTTTTAGAGGCAAAACTTTGTGAAGCATCCAAAATTGGTAAATTACCTAAAATAATAATTCCAGTACATTTAGCTGGATCTAGTTGTGACATGCCAAGTATCAATAATTTATCTAAAAAATATGGTTTCCGAATTATTGAAGATGCAAGTCATGCAATTGGAGGATTATGTAATGGGTTTAGTGTTGGATCCTGTGCATATAGTGATATTACTGTTTTCAGTTTGCATCCAGTAAAAATTATAACTAGTGCTGAAGGAGGTCTCGCTACTACGAATTCAAAATCCATATCTGATTTAATGAGAACTTTATCTAATCATGGAATCATAAAAGATAAAAATAACTTTGTAGGTGATAATTTTGAATCTTGGAGATATGAGCAACAATCATTAGGATTTAATTACAGATTGAGTGACGTGCATGCCGCTTTAGGTATTAGTCAGTTAGAAAGATTAGATTTTTTTATAAAAAAAAGAAATGAAATTGCGAATACTTATAAAAAAGAACTAAATCATCTTCCACTAAAGTTTTTACAACCTTATGATTTCGTTAAATCTACATATCATTTGTTCATAGTTAAATTAGATAAAAGTAATAAAGAAATTCATGAAAATATTTTTAATTATTTGAGATCCAAAGGTATTGGAGTTCAGTTACATTATTTACCTGTTCATTTACAACCATTTTATTTAAATATGGGCTTCTCAAAAGGGTTATTTCCAAATTCTGAGAATTATGCAATATCATCTTTTTCTCTTCCTATTTTTACTTCAATTACGAATGAAGATATTAGAAGAGTAGTTTATGAAATGAGTAATGCTTTAAAGTTCAAAAATAATATTTATTAAATAAATTAAATATGCAATATAGTTTAAGTAAGAATATATGTTTATTTTTAGCTATGGCCAGCTTAGAAGATTGAAACGCAGCTTGTTATCTGTACAAGAAAGAATAGCTAAAGAGATAGAAGCAAAGATTTAATCAGTTCCAGAATTAAGGGCTTAATTAAATATTCTTTATATATTCAATTAATTCTATTATTGAACTTATTTCTCCTCCATACATTTGATAATAAAGATATTGATATCCATTTTTATAATGTAGATAATGACAATTAGCATTCAAAGCACAATTCATATCTGATTCCATATCTCCAACAAAAATAATTTCATTGGTATTTAATTTTAAATTTTTCGCGGCGAATAAAATTGGCTCAGATGATGGTTTACCAAGTTTGGTTAAGTCAGGGGTAACTATTATTTCAACATTTAATTGAAAATATTGAACCAACTCCAAAGTTCTAACTTTATCTTTTGATGTAACAATACCAGTTTTAATAAACTTTCTTTTTAACCAATCCAAAGTGTAATTTACATATGGATTTAGCTTAATTAATTTTTTATTTTGACTAGAAATTTTACTATAGTGCTCCTTAATCCCTTCATGATATTTTTTATCAATATTTAATTTCTTTAAGATTTCTTTAAAAGGCAAGCCAAGATATTTCTTATAATCTACAAAAGTTTTTAAAATTCCATATTTATTTTGAACTGATTCCCATGCAATTTCCATGGCAGGAAGTGAATCTATTAACACTCCATCAAAATCAAATAAAATGCAATTTATGACTTGATTTTCCACGTAGTTATTAATTATTTTCTTTAATTTTATTTAATACTTTAACAAGATCACTTGGAGTGTCCACTGAAATTGTTTCTTTAACAATTTGGCAAGGAATCAAGTCATTGCCATTTTCTATCCATCTTAATAGTTCTATTCTTTCAGCTTTCTCTAATTTTCCTTTTGGCATATTTGTAAATTTTTGGAGATTATTTATAGACATAGCGTATAAACCTAGTTGTTTAAAATAATTAGGCTTTCCACTTCCTTCTTCAGAATTAAGAAGTGGTTTTCTTGATAAGTACTGGATAGTAGAGGAATTTTCTAAAACTGCACATTTAACATTATTAGGGTCAAATGCTTCTTCAGAGCTAATATCTTTTATTGCATTAATAATTGCATTTTCTTTTTTTTCTAATATTGGAAGCATTGAAACAATTAAATTAATGGACTCACAATCTATTAATGGTTCATCTCCTTGAAGGTTAATTGCATAACTTAAACCCATATTTTTTGCGGCTATTGCAATTCTGTCAGTACCTGTTTCACAATGAGGTGTAATTATAGCTTTTATTTTATATAGAGAACAAACAGCCATTATTTCTTCTGAATCTGTACATACGTAAACTTCCAAACCAGTCTTAATTGCATTTCTTGCACAATATACAACCATAGGTACTCCATCAATTGGGGCTAATGGTTTGCCAGGGAATCTTATACTTCCCATCCTTGCCGGTATAAAAATTGCTGTTTTATTCATCAAAGCTAAAAAATAAAATTTTGAACAGAGTGATCGTCTTTTTTAAATGAATAAATCCTAAAGTACTTCAATATTACTCAAATTTGATAGTTATTGATATGAGGTTGGGGAATCTTGATAAATATCTTTTCTAATAATGCCTAATGATGAAAAGGACTTAAATCTCTCATATGTATTTTCTAACTTCAACACCTTGCTCTCTATTTTTATTAAATTTCAATTATCTGTGGTTTAAAAATAAGTTTTCTATTTTATTGATTTAGTTTTGATTTCAAATCGGGCAAGATTTCTTTCATTATTAAAATTCAATCCAGATTTAATTTTCTTTCTTCTATTTACTTTTTCTTCACTTAATCAATTATTCCATATGAATAGATTATAAGTTATTCCGCTTGGTTATTTAAGAATGTGAAATGTTAATTTTTCTAATTTTGTAATTTTGTTGGAAAATGATTTTTGCTGAAAGATATTTAAAGAGTAGATTATGATTTTTAGATATTTTTGATAAATTAATAAAATTAATGAGAATTACAATAATCTAATAATTTTTCTTTTATTAAATCTATATTATCTTCGGAAGACTGATTTTTAAAATAATCGCAATTTTTGCAAACACTTTCATTAGCAATTTCACCTTTAAGATGATCAAGACGTATTTTATTTAATTCTTCTGAATTCCAAGCATCCATTAATGAGACATCATTAATATTTCCGTATTTGAGTTGATGCATCCAATCTACACAACAAATAGTTATGTCTCCATTAGCACAAATCGACATTCTACTAAAAGGCTGTGAACAAATTTGATGAGAATTCTTCTTGGATTCATGATCAATCTTTCCATTAGAAAAGTCATGATTATTTGAGTCAGACCAACCCATTATTCTATCTAAAGCAATTGAATCTGAAATCCCACAAAAGTCATTTTGGAATTTTTTACGCTCATTTTCTGTTAAGAGATCAGCAAGAACTTTTGAATGTATATGTAATTGCGAATTAAATTGATTTTTTAATTTATAAAGTAATTCTATATTCTCTTTTACTCGATAATAAGATGTTTTTGTTCTAGTAACATCTTGGTATCCTTTATCATGAACATGTTCAACTGAAATCCTTACTTCATTTAGGCCACTATTTATAAGTTCAATACATTTACTTTCATTCAATAAGGCTGCGTTGGTGGTAAGGTAAGTCTTTTCGGTTAAATTATTTTTTGATATTTTCGAAATAAAATAAAAAAGGTTCTTATTCAACAATGGTTCTCCATCTTTATAAAACCCAATTTGTTTTGGAATTTTCCCAGTTTTTTGTTTCCAAACAATTAAATCGTCTACTATTTTGTTCATTGAATTGATACCCATTATTTTTTCTTCTCTACCTACCGACTTTAGTAATTCTTTATCTCCTGTAGGGCAAAAAGAACATTTAAAATTACATCTATTAGAAGGGTCTATAAGTATAGATATTGGCATTTTTAAAGGTAAAACCTTATTTAAAGGTATACGAGCCATTCTATTAACTTAATTTCAGCACATTATAACAGGTATTTTTGACTATACTTTAGTAAGTTTTTAACTTAATAATAGTAAAACTTCTATAAATATTTAAAGGATAATTGTATCCCTGAAAACTGAATATTCATATCTTGCACCATGATGATAAAACAATATAAAATTGTTAAAGATAAATATAAATTTAAGAATATTATTTCTCTAAATTTTTGACTTAAAAATTTGTTTTTACAATGAATGTCAAGCAATTATCTCACCAATGGCATCAATCAGGAGTTCAAAATGGAGACTGTATCCTCCTTCATTCTAATGTGAAAAGGTGGTACAGAAAAATTTATAAGACTGGAAATAAAGCACCTCTTGCCACAATCTTGAATTCATTTATTGAAGCTTTGGGAGCAAGAGGAACATTAATCATTCCATTATTTAATTTTGATTTCACTTCAGGGAGTACATTTGATATGCGAAATACTCCATCACAGATGGGTTCTCTAACTGAATATGCTAGGAAAATTACAAATTCTGTTAGATCAGGACATCCTGTTTATTCTTTTTGCGCATTCGGAAAATATGCAAGTGAGATCACTAGTATTAACAATTTAAGTGCTTATTCAGAAGAATCTCCTTTTGGTTTTCTTAAGAAAATAGGAGGTAAAATTGCTATCTTGGATCTTGAGGATCAAGAAAGCATGACTTTTTATCATCATGTTGAAGAAATTTGTGGAGTTAAATATAGAGTTATGAAAAATTTTAAATCTGATTATATTGACCAAAAAGGTAAGAAAACTCTTCAAAAAAAATACTCAATATATGTAAGAGATATTGAAAAAGGAGTAATAACTCATGTTAATCCTGCTGGAGAAGGAATGTGGGATGAAGGCATTTATGAAGGTGATCGTCCTGGTGTAAATTCAGGCCTTAGAACGGCATCAGCAATAGAAGTTTGTAACTATGCCAAAGAAATTATTCAATCAGGTAAAGCAGAAGGAAAATTATTTAAATATGAAAAAAAGATTTAAACTAGAGTTATTAAAAGTTTTTAATAAATATTAAATAAGATTTAATAATTTTTTTATTGAGCAAACAGTAAAAAAACTTTTTTTAGTTTTTTTTTAATGCAAGAAACATATACTTTTTTAATATAAATGCTAAAGTTAATTCTATTTTGACAAAAAACTCTGATGTTTAGAGTCTCTCACTTGTCTAGCTCTTGTATTTTAATTAAGACAAATTATTCTAACATTTTATGTGATCCAGTTCTTCGTAACCCGGATTATGGAGGCGGGCTTTTATATCCAAGATTATCTATTGATTTATTCCAGAAAACTCCCATAAACTATATTTACATAAGTCATATAAATGAGGATCACTATGACTCAAAATTATAGTAATGAGGATTTATCAGCAGGAAAGGAAATGCTTTTATTTGCTAAAGATTTGTTCCCTCTTAATAGGTCATTAATGGGGCCAGATATTCGAGAATCATTTAAAAAGTTCAGAGATAAACATGAAGATTTCAAACAAATAGAATTTAATACAGGTGATAAAGTATTTGATTGGACAGTACCAAAGGAATGGATTATCAAAGAAGCTTTTATTGAGCACGAAAGCGGTAAAAGATTTGCTCTGTTTTCTGAAAATAATTTACATCTTATGGGTTATTCTGCTCCTGTAGATGAAATTTTAACCAAAGATCAGCTTCTTAAAAAGATTCATACGCATCCTTGGGATAAATCAGCTATCCCATATGTTACCTCTTACTACAAGGAAGATTGGGCATTTTGTATGTCTAGCAATCAAGTTGAAGCTCTACCATCAGGAAATTTTAGAGTATTTATTGATTCACAATTTTTAGATGGAAAACTTTGCCTTCAAGAAGCCTTAATTAGAGGTTTATCAGATAAAGAAATATTTTTTTCTTCATATTTATGTCATCCATCAATGGCTAATAATGAACTTAGTGGGCCAGTTCTTTTAAATAAAATAATGGATTATGTAAAATCAATGCCAGACAAATATTATTCATATAGATTTATTCTTTTGCCTGAGACTATTGGCTCCATAGCATATCTTTCATTAAGAAAAGATATTTTAAAAAAGAATGTTGTTTGTGGATTTAATTTATCTTGTGTTGGTGACGAGAGAGCTTATTCTCATATTGAATCAAGACTTGGGAATAATCTTTCAGACCTTGCATTGTCTTCAGCTTTAATTGATCTTGAAAATGTTATTCATTACTCTTATTTAGAAAGAGGATCAGATGAACGTCAATATTGTGCACCAGGTATAGACTTGCCTTTGAGTACTTTCTGCAGATCAAAATTTGGCGAATATGATGAGTATCATTCCAATAAAGATAATTTTGATTTGGTCACAGAAAAAGGATTAGCTGGTTCTTTTAGTGTTATGAAGTCAATTATAAGGAGCTTTGAATTTGGAATTTATCCTAAATTAAATTTATTTTGCGAACCTCAGTTGGGTAAGCGTGGACTATATCCTAATACTTCGAAACTTTATAAAGATAAACATCCTGCAAAATTAAGAATGGATATTATTTCCTATTGTGATGGCAAAATGAGTATTTTTGATATTGCAAAATTGTTAAAAATTAATCTTAGTTTAGTTTTAGATGAGCTTTTAATACTCGCTCGTGAAAATCTAATTATTATTAATAGATAAATAAAAAATTACCTATAAATTATCCAAGATTCAATATCAATTAATCTTTATATGAAATAGTTTTTCGAGAGACTTGTTTCGAAAAAATTTTATTTATTTAAAAAATAAACTTTTATCATACTATAAGTTTTTTCATATAAAAATTTAGGCAAAAGCATTCTTTTCCCTGTCCAGGCTCGATGATAGCCGCCTCAAACTTTTTGAACTTGCAGTAGTTGTATCGATACCTCTTTTTGGAATTAAATCAGGAGCTGCTTTAGCTACTATAGTTGGGTTTCTAGTAGAAGTTCCTTTGATGCTTTATTTAGGAATATTTCTAAGTCTTCCAAAATATTATTTATAAAATAATATTTTCTTCTTCAAGTTTTTTCTTTAGTTCTATTGGCATATAAGAAATATCTTTTTTCACTGCATCTATCGCATCTTTAAACTTTTCAGGATCAGATAGAAGAGTTTTGATTATATTGTATTGACTTTCTATTTCTTGAGAGGAAAATTTACTCATTTAAAAGAAATTTATTACTTTTTTTATTTTAGATCGACTGTCAATATATTTTTCTTAAATATGAGGATATAGGGTTTCTATAAAATGAACCTACCCTATACCTTTTGAAGTTGGAATATTCTGCAGTGGCTACAAACACGAAGGTACTTATGAGACTTTTAGGACTTGATTAATAAAAAAGTTAATCTATATGTAGAAAATTACTGCAAAATATATAAAATTATGGATATTTGGTTTTTTGATAATTTGGTCAGGCATTAAATTATGCAATTTGAACAAACAAATTTTGGATTTCAATCTAGGAAAAATTCAAGTTATATAAAAACTGATAAAGCAGGTGCAAAAATATTTAGAAAACTTTTAGATACTTTATATATTAGAGGGATTGTAAATGTCTAGGTGCATTTTAAGGTGCAGATTTCAATAATCAAACGCTATAAAGTACTATAGGAATTAAGGACGTTAAGAAAGAAATCTTAAGATAGATTGATATTACTGACGTTTCGAGTTTTGGGGCCATAGCTCAGCTGGTAGAGCACCTGCATGGCATGCAGGGGGTCAGCGGTTCAAGTCCGCTTGGCTCCATCAGGATTTTTACTAGTTTTACCAAATAGTTTGGTTAATTTAACATAACAAAAATGATAGGATAAAATATCCTAAAATATGCTTAATTATGCCCTCTCAGCGAGCTAGTCTGCGAGCCGCACGCCCTGCAAATATGTAAAAGGGTATATATCGTAGTTTTAACTCTTACAGAGCATGGCGAAGCTGATCTGGGAGAAGAAATTACAAGAAGCAGTAAAGCTTCAGAGGTGTTTTGTTAGTCTGTGGGTGAAATGAAGGTGCTGTTTTTGTATAGCAATTTAATTTATTTTGATGAACCTAATGCCGACAAAATATATGAACGTGTTAGGTAAGACATTGATAATTTAGGACGTCTGAGATTTAGAAAAGGAACTATATTAATTATTGGCTGAGATTTATTAGTATAGTTTCTAAATAAAAATTTCACTATTCCAATTCCTCTTTGAGCTTCTCAACAATATTGAAATAGTTTATATCAAAATTTTGCAGTCTTAAAAGTTTTATTTCTCTAAGCGTAAATATCAGTGATGCGACCTAATAAAAACTGTAAATTTTTAAAAATCAAAATAAATAAATGCGTTACTACTAGTACTAGAAAATGAAATTATAATTAACCAAATAATTATTAAAAAAGGGACAAGAATTTCAATTCTTAAAGATTTCAAAAATTTATCAATTTTTTGATGATCATCATACGGATGAGTTAAAAAGAAAAATATAATCAAAATAATTTCTAACGAATAATTATTAAAAAAAATAGGTAAACTTGGGTATTGTGATTTAAAAATTGACTCAAATATATGAAGAGATTCTTTAATTGAACTTGATCTAAAGAAAATCCAAGAAAAAGAAACAAAATTAAAGGTTAAAAATATATTTATATATTTGTGGAAATTCATAACATTTGGTAAAAATCTTTCTTTTATTTTGAGGAAAGATAATCCTAATCCATGTAATAAACCCCAAAATATAAAACTCCAACTTGCACCATGCCATAATCCTCCAAGAATCATTGTTGTGCAAATGTTTTTAATTTGATTTATGAGAATTACACGATTTCCCCCAAGTGGAATATATAAATAATCTTTAAGGAAGTTTGATAAAGTTATATGCCATTTTCTCCAGAAATCTTTTAAAGATTTTGATGTATATGGTTTAAGAAAATTTAGAGGAAGATTTATACCAAGCATTAAACCAAGTCCTACAGCCATATCACTGTAACCACAGAAATCACAATATATTTGAACTGCGAAACCATATATCCCGATTAAGATTTCTAAAGAGTTTAGATTATCAATATTAGAATTAAAAACAGGTTCAACTACCTTAGAAATTGTGTCAGCAAAAATAACTTTTTTTACGATACCAACTGTAAAAATTGAAAAAGCAAAAACTATTTTATTTAATTTCACATTTTGAAAAGTTCTTAACTGAGGTATTAATTCATTGGGTCTTAATATGGGTCCAGCAATTAGCTGAGGGAAAAATAAAATATAAGCTAAAAATGTCTGTAATGATATTTTTCTATAAAATTTTTCTTTATAAATATCTATAAGATAACTGGTAACTGTAAATGTAATAAAAGAAATTCCTAAAGGTATATTTGTATAAAATAAATTTTCTTTAAGTCCAAAAATGGGTACGATTAAATCGTTATATATAAAATCTTTATATTTATAAAATAAAAGGGGAAGATATAAAATTATTAATGTAAAGATTAATGATAATTTTCTTTTTAGATGGAATTGATTTAGCATCAAATTGCCTCCATAAAAACCAATCATCGCTAGAAAAAAAGGGATCCATATATCTTCAACTCTTTTATAAGAATAAAAGAAAGTGCTCCCAATAATTATCAAATAATTTTTGTAATTCTTTGGAATTAATAAATTTACAATAAAATATATACCAAAGAAAATAAAAAAGGTAGGAGAATTAAAAAGCAATTTTATTCAATAGAAGACTTTAAAATCGGGTAAAGGGAATCTGCTAATAACTTATGACCAAGTGCATTAGGGTGTCTATCTCCTGGCATTGCATTAAGAGTTTCAAACTTTCTATTTATGAAAAGAGGAAGTGAATCTACATATACATATTTGTATTCTTTAGCAATATCTTCTATCATTTTATGAATAAAAACGTATTTATAATTTTCTAAATCATAAATATCAGGAGTCATTAAAATGTAAATCTTAATTTTGTTAGATCTTGCATATGTGGATAATTCATATAACGATTTTTTCATTTTTTTATAACCCAAACTCTCATTATTGTATAGAGACTCATAGTGCTTAATTAGGCTTTTTTCTCCTTTTGGTTTAAGGAGGCGATTTCTAGCTGTCCATATTGTTAGAGCTAATTGACTATTCTTTAAAAAAAAGTTGGGTTGAGCAGGTTTTAGATCCTCAGCATCCCTTATAAAATAATTAACTACTATATCAGTAGGTTTTAAGACATATAAGTTTTTTAAAAACCTTTTAGTATATCTTTCAGCATTATAATTTCCTATACCTGCATTTAATACCTCAACATTTTCTCCATTTTTCAATAACATTTTCTCAATATTTGAGGATAATGTCTCTTCTTCATTTATCCCCCAGCCTAAAGTAATTGATCCACCTAAGAATATTATCCTTCGATCTACATTAAGATTTTGAATACTGATATCATCACCTCTTAATCCAAAATTATTTATATTGATATCGACATTTTGAAGTTTTGCTTTTTTATTTTTCTTATGTACAAAATCTAATATTTTAATTTCACTTCTTTGCTTTAATTTTTTTGAATACTTCCACATTTCAACATCATAATTTTTCATATTTGAATTTTTTAACCTTATAATTCCCTCAGCGAAAAGAAGGCTAAAAGTTGAAGATAATAAAATGAAAACTATAGAAACTATTTTTTCAAAAAATTTTTTATTTTTTTTCATAAATGTCTTAGTAAGAAAATAAATTTTAGAAAAAATTAAAACTATAGGTTTTTTAGTTGATTCTTATTTTTTTGACCAACTAGTGAATATATTATCAAATCGATAATTACTTATCTCTTAAGATATCAGTAAAGTGCTATTTTTTTGTTTTAATGTTTGTCCTATAGTTAATAATTAAAAAATATTTTTAATGAAAACTTTTTTAAAAGATTTTACAAATGTAATAGATATTGAATATCTCATATATCCATAATAATAATATTCTGCTTGAGTAATTATATTTAAAATTCTATTCTCGAATAATAGGTTTGAGCCTCCAGGCGAATAAAAAAAATTTTTTATAGCCGATTCAATTAATATTTTATTTGTTAATGCGTTAAAGCAAGCATTAGGCTGACGAAAGGGATATGAAAATAATTGATGAAAGCCACAAATTTTTGATAGAGAATATTTATTTTTTTTCGATTTGTATTTTTAAAAATTCTCTTTCAAACTAGCAGAATTATAGTGATCATATAAAAATCACTCCCATTAGTGGCAACGGATTCATATCTAAACCTCAAAAAAAAATTTAATTTAGATAAATAATTTTTTGTGAACATTAACTGATGTATAATAATAATTTAAGTTTTTTAAATTTGGATTTTTTAAAAATAAAAATTTTATTAAAAAGGAATATCTATCATTTTTTAAATAAAAGCAAATTTTTGTTTAATAATTACTTTGGTAAATATAAATATACCTATGGTTGTGACTGGTTTTATAAGTCAGAAATAAATCAAAAAGCTAAATTCTTATTGGGACATAAAAATAAAAAAAATTTTGATATTCTTGAAATTGGTAGTTTTGAAGGATTATCAACAACTTACTTTATTGATAATTTTTTAAGTAAGTCAGATGGGCAAATAACTATTGTTGACCCTTTTCTTTTATATCCTGAAAAGTTAATCCCAGGCACGCTGTTAAATCAAGTACAAATTAGAAATTTTTTCTTTAATATTTCTAAATCTTCATATCCTGAAAAAGTTCAATATCTAGGATTAACATCTGACGAATTTTTTGAGGTCAATAACAAAAAATATAATTTTATTTACATAGATGGAATGCATACAAAAAAACAAATGACAAAGGATCTTATTAGTTCGTGGGACTCACTTTTAATAGATGGGGTAGTATGGATGGACGATTATCTTGTTGATCACGGCAGATTAAAGAAAACACTCGATAAAACTATCGAGTCTTTAAAAGGTAAGCATAAAGTTATTCATAGAGGATATCAGATAGCAATAAAAAAATTGGCTTAATATTACTTTAACTTTTTTAAATTTTGTTTAAATTTAAAATTTTAAAAAGAATTTCCCCTTTAATAAATTTTTTGATCTTAAAAAATATAGTTCCTGTAAAATGACCTATAAATATTGCTATCTGTGCTAACATTCCCGCGAGCAAAATAGCGCAAGCACCTGCAAAACTTAGTTTTATTTGGGTGATATCTGTATGGCATTTATGGGGTCAGGGGTTAAAATCCCCTTAGCTCCATATAAAAAATATACTCATAAAAAAATCTAATTCTTTATTTTTTTCTTTATTGCTTTTTTAAGTCTTAAAAATTTCAAAGAAGGAATAGAATAAAAAATATAAATTAAGTAATCAATTCCGGATTTTATTTTAACTTTTAGTCGCCTTGATGAATAATTACCCTCTGAATATAAATTAACCAGATTATTCCAATAAGATCCACGTTTGCCCAAAAAACTTTTAGGAATTTTCTCTCTTGAGAGAATTTCATTCCACAAATGACAGAAGTATGAATCTTTCGTAAGCATTTTAAGTCTTTGATATTTTGAAGGATTTAGTAGATCTAAAGTATCAACATAAGGACATGGATATGCGAACTTACTATTGTAAACTTCATCGATTCTATTAAACTTTTTTATTGCCTCAGTTAAAAGAGCGGGTCCAAACTGCCCCCACCATACTTTTCCATAATCATAATTATTATCTTTTTCCCATTTTTCTATATATTCAACACAATACTTCATTATCTCATCACCTTTTTTAAACTTTAAACAGGCATTATTAATAAATTCTTTATCCTCGAAACACATGAATGATTGATCATCTCTTATATCTATAAATGAACTTAAGCATACAATATCTGCATCCACCCACCAGCCACCTTTTTTTAAAAGTAATAGATATCTAAATTTATCAGAAAATACCCCCCAATTTTTAGGAAATTTATTTTTATATTCTACATATTCTTCTCTAGGTATAATTTCAGATGCGTCCTTAATGATAACTCCCTTTGGGAAATTAAATAAAGTATCATATATATATAATTCGAATCTATGATTATTTTTTATAAATGAATTTAGACAGACATTTTGTCTTAGGTTTGAGGTCCCACTCCAAAATGTTGAAAAAACAAAAGGCAAATTAAAAAAATTATTTTAATGAATTATATAATTTTTAGTAATAAGAATACCAACTCTATAAAAAAATTATATTATATTGATATTATATTCAATTTTTAAAATTTAAATTGAATTTTAAAAGTTATATTTTTTATCTTTTAAATTTAGATTTTTTGATTATTGATTATTGATTATTGATTATTGATTATTGATATGGTTTTTATTAGCCATATAAATTTAAATTATTGGCATATAAAAATAATGGAACTTCTACATTGAGATATTCAAATATTTATCCCAAATATGAAAGTAAATAGATTAATAAAAAATTTTTTCATATCATGAAATTTATTTTAAACGCTGATGACTTTGGAATTTCCAATGATACTGTTGAAAAAACAATCAGCTTATTTGAGGAGGGGCATTTAACTAGCGCAACTATAATTCTCTCTATGCCAGGTACCCAAAAAGCAATAAATTATGCATTAAAAAATCCAAATTTTTCATTTGGGTTACATTTGAATTTTCATGCTGATACATTTGAAAAACCTATATTAGATAAAAAATTAGTACCTTCATTAATTAATCAGGAAGGATTTTTTAATACAGGGAAGGTTTTTAGGAATAATTTATTTACAGGGAAAATAAATTTGGGAGAAATCAAGAAAGAAGCCTTAGCTCAGGTATCCTATTTAAAAGATTTTGGTATTAATATTTCTCATTTTGATTCTCATGGACATTTACATAAATATCCCCAAATATCTAATAAATTATCAGAGATTAGAAATGAAGTTGATATAAAAAAAATGAGAATTGTACAAAATATATATTTAGATAAATTTATAAGAAAAGTAATCAGACCCTCTTTTTGGCTACAAAGTTATTATGGAAATGTAATAAAAAATAAATTCAAGACAACAAAATACTTTTTTAATAATTTAAATTATGAAGATTTTTCTTGGCCTGAAAAGATTTGTAGTATGAGAAATTCTGATACTATTGAAATTGGTACACACCCAGGCATAAATGAGAGATGGAGAGTTAATGAGTCAGTAAATATCATCAAATTATCAAATTTAATAAATGCAAGTGAATTTCACTCAAAAATCAATTGGAAAAAGATATAAAATTTAAACATACTCAAAGAGTATTATTTTTAAATAAAATTATTTATATGACTTACTTAGAGTTTTAAAAAAGTAAAATTTAGTTGTATGATTTTTAATTAATTCTTCAATGCAAATAATATATATGCCAATATTGATGATATCAATGAGAATCTTCTGTTATTTAGTGAATTCTCTATTGCCTCTTCCACAGCATGCTTAAAGTTATCTAAACTAAATTTATTTATTTTTGATTTAATATTTTTTTTAATTTTCCTCAAGTCTATTTGATTGATTTTTTCAACTTTTAAAAATACATTAGAGAGTTCTATTTCATCGTTTGGATCAAATCCCCAACCAGTCTCCCCTTCTTTAATAAGATCTAAGTAGCAACCACAATTTTTACTTACTATGCATGGAGTACCTGAAGCCATTGATTCATTAATTACTAGACCCCATGTTTCCTTAGTGCTTGCTAAAACTGTAGCTTTAGCTTCTTTATAATATTGAGGTAATAAACTAGTTTTTTTCCACGATTCTAAAAAAATATAATTTGAATATTTTGATTTATTTTTAATTTCTTTAATTAATTTTTCTTCTGGTCCAGAACCTATAATCAAAAGATTTAAATTACCACCTTTTTCCTTATAAATTTCAAATCCTCTAAGAAGATTTTTATAATTTTTAACCTTTATAAATCTAGCTATGCATAATAAATAATTTGAATAAATATTTTTATTAGTTGTACAGGGTTTTAAAAAATAATTATTATCCACAACATTGTAAGGTCTAAAAATAGCACTTTTTTTGAAATTTAACTTGATTAGATAATCAGTACTTTCTTTGCCTGCAACAATACCACTACTAAAACTTTTAAGTAATATCCTCTTGATAAATTCTTTATAAAAGATTCTTTTATCATCTCTATATCTGCTATCACTTAGTATAACTATAGGAATTTTTCTAAAATATGATTTATAGATCAAG
>QCUW01000004.1 GCA_003210695.1 Prochlorococcus sp. AG-679-P15
AGAATCTATAAAAAAAATTCTTGAAAATATAAACGATAGAAAAATAACCTATATAAAAAATAAATCTTATAAAACTGAAGAAATATTAGAGACTATTGATATAACTGGACCTGCAATCATCTTAAATAGTAGTGGCAGTAGTGGAAAGCCTAGAAAATGTATCCATAGTTTAGAAAATCTAAATTCGTCTGCTAAGGCATCTGGAATTTGGCTTGAAAAGCAAGGATTTAAATTACAAAACTGTTTGATTTTTAATACTTTACCTTTGAATCATATCAGTGGATTAATGCCACTATTTAGAAGCAAAATATGGAGTTGTGAACATATCAATATTCCTCCTAAATTAATTAAAAAAACCAAAGAATTATTAGTATTTACTAATGAGATAAAAAAAGAAAATCAACATCTTATTACATCATTAGTTCCAACACAATTAAAAAGACTTTTATCTGAAAAAGATGGGATTAATTGGTTAAAGATTTTTGATTTAATTTGGATTGGTGGTGCATCTATATCTAGTGAAACTTCTCGCAAGTGCAGACAAGAAAAGATAAATTTAGCACCCTGTTACGGATCAACTGAAACTGCTGCCATGGTTTCAAGCTTAAAACCTAAGGAATTTTTAGAAGGAATTGATAATGTTGGAGAAATACTATGTGATATAAATTTAAGAATTAGTAAAAAGGGTTTAATCCAAATCAAATCAGAAAGAATAGGAATTGAATTGCTTGAACCTTCTAAAACTAAAAATTTCAAGGATAACAATGGTTGGTGGGAAAGCAGTGATTTGGGAGAGATCCAAGAATTGAACAATTCTTCTTATTTGAAATTTATTAGCAGAACAGATAATGCTTTTAATTCTGGAGGTGAAATAGTTTTTCCAGAAGTAATAAAATTACGATTAAGTGAATTTATCTCAAATAAAAAAATTCCAATAGAAAATTTTATGATTTCAAATATACCTAATAATGAATGGGGAAATAAAATAGAAATCATCATTGAATTTAAAAAACAAACTAGTAAAGCAGATATTGAATATTCATTAAAACTATTAAAAAACTTTTCTAAAACTTGGCCAAAACATGAGAGGCCTGAAACCTGGATTATTGATAAAAATCAATCAAATTATATTAAAAAATCTAATTTCATATTTGAAAAATAGTAACTCATGATAATTAACACTCTTTTAAATTCGTATTTATATTGGAAGCCTCTATCCACCTCTCCAATTGATCAGGTAATTTAACTTTCAATTTTGAATCAACATCTAAAGAACAATGGATAATTTTTCCTTCAGCAACATTAATTTGATCCTTTAAAAAAAATGTATTTACTTGAAATAAATGATTGTTAATTTTTTTGGGGAGTATCTTAATTGAAAGTAAATCGCCAATCTTAATAGGTGATAAAAAATTGGCTTCGCAATTAACTATGGGACATATAATTTGATTTTTATGGGAATTAGTATCCGGGAAAATATCCTGATGAGAAATGCCATATATATCTATACTTTCTTCCCAACTTTCATGAGCCCATCTTAAAAGGTTGTGAAAATGTATTACTCCTGCAGAGTCACAATCACCAAATCTTACTTTCCTTTTTAAAATCAACCAATTTTTAGGTTTCATTAAAAGGTTTACCTGTCTACAGAGCCCATAATGACGTCTATTGAGCCAAGAATTGCCATAATATCAGCTATCTTTGCTCCCTTTAGAATATGAGGCAATATTTGAAGATTATTTAAATCAGCAGCTCTGATTTTAAATCTCCATGGTGTAACTTCATTATTACCTTGAATAAAAACTCCTATTTCACCTTTCCCAGATTCTAATCTTGTATATAATTCTCCATTAGGGATCTTAAAAGTTGGCGCAACTTTCTTAGCTACATATTGATAATCCATGCCAAATATTTCACTTTTTTTATCCTCTGTAGCCATACGTTTAGCTTCTAAATTTTCTGTTGGACCTCCAGGAATCATTTCGCAAGCTTGACGAATAATTTTTAATGATTGTCTCATTTCTTGAACTCTTACTCGATATCTGGCATAACAATCACCTTCTTTTTCTGAAGCAATTTCCCAATCAAAATCGTCATAACATTCATAACTATCAACTTTTCTCAAATCCCAAGAGACTCCAGATGCCCTAAGCATTGGTCCAGAAAGTGACCAATTAATTGCTTGATCTCTTTCTATAGTTCCAAGACCTTCAATTCGTTTTTTGAATATAGGATTATTTGTTATTAGTTTTTCATATTCATCAATCTTTGGAGCAAACCAATCACAAAAATCAATGCATTTTTCTAACCATCCGTAAGGCAAATCACAAGCCACCCCTCCTATTCTAAAAAAATTATTATTTATCAATCTTTGTCCAGTAGCAGCTTCCCAAAGGTCATAAATCATTTCTCTTTCTCTAAAGATATAAAAGAAAGGAGTTTGAGCTCCTACATCTGCTAGAAATGGACCTAGCCATAAAAGATGATTTGCAATTCTATTGAGCTCCAGCATTAGAACTCTTATATAACTGGCCCTTTTGGGTACAACAATATTTGCCAATCTTTCTGGTGCATTTACTACAATAGCTTCATAAAACATTCCGGCTGCATAATCCATTCTGCTTACATAAGGTACATACATAACATTTGTCCTGTTTTCAGCTATCTTTTCCATGCCTCTATGCAAATATCCAATTACTGGCTCACAATCTATTACATTCTCGCCGTCAAGGGTTACAACTAACCTTAAAACTCCATGCATAGATGGATGATGAGGGCCAAAGTTGACCACCATCGGTTCTGTTCTAGTCTCTAGTTGAGCCATTAATAATTTAACCTCTATTTAAATCTTAGTAGAAAGTTATGCAAACTGACCTTTCTCATTCATCTTTATTCAATCATAAATCAGTGATGACAGATGAAATTTTAGTTTCTGTAGATCAATATCCATTAATATCAGGCAATAAACTAACAGCGATAGATGCAACTTTAGGTGGTGGTGGACACTCATATCAATTATTAAAAAAATATCCTGATTTAAAAATAATTGGACTAGATCACGATCCATTCGCAAGGAAGTCAGCATTTATTAAGCTTGAGGAATTTAAATCGAGGATTGAAATAAGTCCCTCAAATTTTGCGAACTTTGAGCCAAAAGAAAAAGTTTCTTTTGTGATAGCAGATCTTGGAGTCAATAGTAATCAGATAGATAACCCACAAAGAGGATTTAGTTTTCAAAAAGATGGACCGTTAGATATGCGAATGAATCCTATGATTGAGATGAATGCAGAAGACTTAATTGAGACTTTAAGTGAAAAAGATCTAGCTGATTTAATTTTTAAATTTGGTGATGAAAGATTATCACGAAAGATTTCTAGGAAAATCAAAAAAGATTTAAAAGAAAAAGGCAAATATTTGGGTACAAAAGATCTAGCCTATTCCATTGCTGGTTGTTTCCCACCCAAACAAAGATATCGAAAAATTCATCCTGCGACTAGAACATTCCAGGCCCTAAGAATTGCTGTAAATAAAGAAATCGAAGCACTAGAAAGATTCTTAGAGATTTCTCCAGATTGGCTATTACCTGGTGGAATAATTTCAATTATTAGCTTTCATTCAATAGAAGATCGGCTGGTGAAAAATTCTTTTAAGAGTGATGAAAGATTAAAAAATCTCACAAAAAAACCAATTAAACCAAATGAAAAAGAAATTGAAAATAATAAAAGATCTCGAAGCGCAAAATTAAGGATTGCTCAATTAAAATAGTTAAGATCTCAGCGTAATAATTTAATAGAATCTGTAATTATCTCAATTGATTTTTCTATATCTTCTGTAGTAGTCATCAAACCGATACTTAATCTTAATGAAGCCTCCGCTTCTTTAAAAGATCTTCCTAAAGCGAGTAATACATGCGAAGGCTCACCATTACTACATGCTGACCCACTAGAACAGATTATTTTAGATTTCAAACTTTTATGCAATTTTGAACCGTTAATATCAAGTATGGTCAGATTCAAATTATGAGGTAATCTTTCTTTCATTGACCCATTAATTTCCACACCTGAATTATTATCTAATAATCCCTTCAAAAGTTTATCTCTATGAAAAAGAAATTTCTGAATATTCTTTTTTTGATTTAAAACTGCTATTTCTATTGCTTTAGTAAAACCTACTATCAAGGGTAATGGTAATGTTCCTGATCTTAAACCAAATTCTTGACCTCCTCCTAAAACTATAGGCTCCAGCTCAATATCTCTATCAATCAAAAGTATTCCTACCCCTTTAGGACCATATATTTTATGGGAGCTTATTGTTAACATATTTGCTACTGAGTCAAGGCTATCAAACTCCAGACAACCTAGACATTGAGCATAATCAGAATGGAGCACTATATCCCTTGAACTGCATATTTCTGAAATTTCTTTTAAAGGCTGAATAACTCCTATTTCGTTATTTGCCATCATGATACTTACCAAAAATGTATCATCTCTTATACAGCTAACAAATTTTTCTTCTGAAATTAAACCATCTTGTTCTGGAGTAATTTGAGTAATATGAAATCCCTCTTTTCTTAATTGATCTAGGGGCTCTAATACAGCTTTATGTTCAGTTTTTAGAGTAATAATATGACCATAATTTTCTGTTTCTTTATAATGCTTTCTTGCAAAACCCAGCAAAGCCAAATTATTAGATTCTGTTGCTCCACTAGTAAAAATTACTTTCTTTTTTTTTAGAAATAAATATTCTTGTATTTTTTCTCTTGAGACTTCTAATATGGCACTTGCATTAATGCCTGCTAAATTTGATTTACTCGAGGGGTTAGAAAATATTTCACTCCAATAAGGTGCCATAGAATTTACAACATCCTCTAAACAAGGGGTAGAGGATTGATAATCAAGTAGTATGGGAGTTGAAAGCATCATATTTAGTATATAAAATTATTATTAGGCTAAAGAAAATTTAATTCAAAATTAAAAAATGAATGACACTAATCAAATAAATAATGAAGCAAATAGAAAATCAAAAATTTTGTTGGTAGATGATGAGCCTGGTTTAAGAACAGCTGTAAAAACATTTCTCGAAGACGAAGGATTTGAAATTTTTATTGCGGTTGACGGAGAGGATGGTTGGGAAAAAGCTCAAACTATTTTCCCAGATCTAATTATTAGCGATATTATGATGCCTAGATCAAATGGTTATGCTTTATTAGAAAAAATAAGAGGAGATGAAAAGCTAGGAGGAACTCCAGTTATTTTTCTGACAGCAAAGGGAATGACTTTAGACAGAACCCAAGGATATCTTGCAGGTATTGATGATTATATTGCTAAACCCTTTGATCCAGATGAATTATCTGCAAGAGTTAAAAATGTAATTAATAGGCAAGAGCGATTACTAAAAGAAGCAGCCCGATTTGCTGATATTGATGTTAGTAAAATGGCAAAACAGATCACTGAAATAAAATCTATGCTTACAGATCAGAATCCACTCAATCAAGAAAATTCTATAGATATTCCAAGTTTTACGCCAAGAGAAGCAAGCGTACTTCAACTTGTAGCAGAAGGCCTTATGAATAAAGAAATTGCCAGAAAACTTGAAACCTCTATTAGAAATGTTGAAAAATATGTAAGCAGGCTTTTTATTAAAACAAGTACATCTAGCAGAACCGAATTAGTCCGTTATGCACTTGAAAATCACCTAGTACAATAATTTATTTTACTTTCTTAAATTCAATTAATTTGGAAAAATAAAATGGTGCTTGATTTAATTTCTTTTGAACTACAATAAAACCTTTTTCATTAGCAGCATTAATAATCCCTTTTTCTCTTAATGTATAAGCTCTAGTAGTTTTACTTGGCCCGGGAAACAACTTTCCAATATTCTTTAACACTGCCAATATTGGTGTATAAGGGGCAAAACTAACTATTAGCTTCTCTTTACTCAAGTCGCATAAATGTCTGACCATTTCTTCAGCGACTGGTTGCGGGTAATGAATAAATACATCTAAACAAATGACAACATCAAATAATCCTTTTAACTGTTCAAGATCACTAGTTAAAAATTTTATTTTTCTTTGACTTAAACCTAATTCATTGATACGTTTCTTTGTTTCTTTAATCATTTCAGAAGATATATCACTAACCTGCAAATCTTTAATACCAAGTCTTAGTAAAGGAATAGCTAAACTTCCCACACCACAGCCAGCATCACAAAAAGTCTTAGTTGTTAATTCACGATAATTTTTTACGTATGAAACGACATCATCGACTGTCTTTTGATGACCTTTTCTAATATTTTTCTGCACTGTATTGATTTCTTCTGATTTACTATAAATTTTTCTCCATCGATCAAAACCGGTCCCATTGAAATACTCCCTAACTTCGCTTTTTTCGAGTTTTTTATTAGACGTCATAACAATTCATACAAAATTAGTCTTTTTAATACTAACTAACTAGCGCACAAGTAATTGCACGTCATTATAAGAAAAGAATTGATTTGTTATTTTGTCAGAATTTAATTCCAACAATATTTATAAAATTGCTGTAGTGATGGGAAGTGATTCAGATCTAAAAACTTTGAAACCTGCAATAGACATATTAAATGAATTTGAAATAGAAAATGAGGTTTGTATACTTTCTGCACATCGAACACCAATGGAAATGATGGAATATGCAAAAAAAGCAGAATCAGAAAACATAAAAGTTATTGTTGCAGGAGCCGGTGGAGCTGCTCATCTGCCTGGAATGATAGCTTCGCTAACATGCATTCCTGTCATAGGTGTGCCGGTAGAGAGTAAAACTTTACAAGGAATTGACTCCCTATTATCAATAGTGCAAATGCCTGCGGGGATTCCTGTAGCAACAGTAGCCATAAACGGTGCAAAAAATGCTGGTTTATTAGCAATTCAAATACTTAGTTTATTTGATGAAGCTTTAAGAGTAAAAATGAAAAAATTTAGAGATAATCTCCATACACAAGTAAGATCTAAAAATAGAAAATTGACTGATCTAGGGGCTGATAATTACTATAAAAATTACTAAAGATATTTTTGTAATTAAATCCTTTCAATTAGATTCTGTTCTCTAAGATAATTAATAACTTCTTCAACAGAATCATTTAAATTTAAGGAACCTGTATCAACTACTATTTCTGGATTTGCAGGTGCCTCATATGGACTTGATATTCCGGTAAATTCTTTAATTTCTCCCAAACGTGCCTTTTTATATAAACCTTTAGTATCTCTACTTTCACATACACCAATGTCTGCGGAGCAATATACTTCAATAAAATCATTTGATCCAATAATTTTTCTAACCTTATTTCTATCCTTATTGAAAGGGGAGACGAATGCTGTAATGGTTATGATTCCTGCATTCATAAATAAATTAGCTACTTCACCGATTCTTCTTATGTTTTCTTCTCTATCTTCATCAGAAAATCCAAGATCCTTGCATAAACCATGTCTAATATTATCTCCGTCTAGTACATAAGTTGATAACCCATCCAAATGTAAAACCTCATTTACAGCATTGGCTAAGGTACTTTTCCCAGACCCTGATAAACCTGTAAACCAAATTACCATTCCTTTATGTCCTCTCATTTTTTCTAACTTATTTCTATCAATACTTAAATTGTGCCATTTTATATTTTTTCCTGAATTTTTCTGATTTAGTTCCGTCATTTTTTTATGTTTCTAAAAGTAGAAATCTATTTTAACTCTTGACTCATAAATTTTGAAATCCTTCTTTGCGAAGAAACTCAATTGATTTATTTACCATATCTCCTTGTAATTGGATATCTTCACCTATTAAAGTTCCTCCAGTACCACAAAACACTTTCATTTTTTTTAGTAATTCCTTAACTTCTATTTCATTTCTGATAGATAAACCTTTTATTAAAGTAATAGTTTTTCCTTTTTTACCTTTTTTTTGTTTTGAGATATTTATTTTTGATATTTTTTGAAAATTCTCTTCTTTAGGTTTTTCTTTATAAATATTTTCCTGATTATCAAATTCAATCCAATTTTTTTTTCCCATTATCTTTTATATAATCTATAGTTAGTTCATACTTATACTATAAAAAATTGGTAAGTACAATTTCTCGTCAGGATCAAAATAATAATGATGATTTAAATCAACCTTCAAAAGAAGGAAGATTTGGAAAATATGGAGGTCAATATGTCCCTGAAACACTAATGCCAGCTCTTTTTGAACTGGAAGAAGCAGCTTCTGATGCATGGAAAGATAAACAATTTGTTAATGAATTAAATCATTTATTGAAAACTTATGTAGGAAGAGAGACCCCTTTATATGAGGCTAAAAGACTTACTGAGCATTACCAGACAAAAACATCTACTAGCAGGATATGGCTCAAAAGAGAAGACCTAAATCATACTGGTGCTCACAAAATCAATAATGCATTAGGGCAAGCTTTATTAGCGATAAGAATGGGTAAACAAAGAATCATTGCAGAAACAGGCGCTGGGCAACACGGAGTTGCGACTGCTACTGTATGCGCGAGATTTGGTTTGAAATGCATTATCTACATGGGTGCTGAAGATATAAAAAGACAATCATTAAACGTCTTTAGAATGAAACTTTTAGGCGCAGAAGTTAAAGTTGTCACTTCAGGTACTGCAACTCTCAAAGATGCAACTAGTGAAGCCATAAGGGATTGGGTATCCAATGTAGAAACAACGCACTATATTTTGGGGTCAGTTGCAGGACCACACCCATTCCCAATGATTGTTAGAGATTTTCATGCAGTTATAGGAGAAGAAGCTAAAAAACAATGTCTAGAATCATTTGGATCGTTACCTGACATTTTGCTTGCTTGTGTAGGTGGAGGGTCAAATGCAATGGGTCTTTTTCATCCTTTCGTAAAAGAAAAATCAGTTCGACTTATTGGAGTTGAAGCGGCGGGAAGCGGAGTCAACACTGAAAAACATGCCGCGACTATTACTAAAGGATCTGTAGGAATTTTACATGGATCAATGAGTCTTCTTTTACAAGATAAGGATGGTCAAGTACAAGAAGCACATTCTATAAGTGCAGGTCTTGATTATCCTGGGGTAGGTCCAGAACATAGTTATTTAAAAGATATAGGAAGAGCAGAATATGGATCTGTTACTGATACAGAAGCTTTGGATGCTTTGAAACTAGTAAGTGAACTAGAAGGAATTATACCTGCACTCGAAACAGCGCATGCCTTTGCTTGGTTAGAAAAATTATGTCCTACCTTAGATAAAGATACAGAAATAGTAATTAATTGTTCTGGTAGAGGAGATAAGGATGTTAATACTGTCGCATCATCTTTGGATATTGAGTAATTAATATCTAGGGATCGTTTGATCAATATACTTACTCCATCCATCTATACCTTCTTCAAGATTCCAAATCTCGTTTACGAGATTGTTATCTAACGACCATTGTCCAAAATTATAACTTCTGATTCCGGCATGACAAAGAACAACAAACTTTTTATCTTTTGCATCACTAATTTTTGTTTTTACGTACTCGGCCGAAACTTTACTTAATGGTAAATGTAAAAATTCCTTAGGAAAACAAGCAATTTCGAGTTCTGAATCCTCTCTAACATCAATAATAATAGGATTTTCATCTTCAGAATTAAACCATTCATTAAGATCAAAAGCATTTAAAGTCTTTGGATAATTTCCCAATTGTTAGAGTTGAATATTTGTTATTAACAATTTTATAAGTAAGGTTGCCAGATCAAGTTTTTTGTTAAAAATAAAAATAAAAATAAAAATGAAGATTAAATATTTAACTGTAATAACAATATTATCATTATGCTGTATTTTTGGATTTGAAGGAATTTCTTATAGTTTAAATAATCTAAGCCAAGATGATATTTCAGAATTAAAAATTTTGAAGTATTTACCTAAAGATTATCAAACATTCTTTATTTCAAATACTAAAAGTTCAAAAATCACTAACTATATTAGAAAAAACTTTGAAACGAAAAATCAAGATGAGCTTGATTTGATAAAGAATAGTATATTGGCTTACTTAGGCATAGATTTAGGTACGAACAAATTAGAAGATATCTATAATAATGAACTTGCAATAACTACCTACGATAATAATCAAAAAGATATAGATGATTTTTTAATAATATTCAAAATCAAGGAAAAAAAAGATATAGACGATATTTTAAATCTTGATAATAAAATTGATAAGCCTGATAAATTAATTACTATATTTAGAGAAAATAAATTAAATTATTTAAAATATATTTATCGAACTAATGATAATTATATTATTACTTCCTCTAATAAAACCTTAATACTTGAAGCATTAAAATCAATTAATATTGATAAAAATATAGGGGGAAAATATATCTCTTTAAAAGAAGTATTGAATAATTTTAAAAATGAAAATAATATCTTACTAACTAAAAATTTAAAAACAAATGAACTATTAAATAATGAAAATTATGTACAAACAAAAAAGGACTATTTGGTAACATTATTTGATTTTAAGGATAAAAAAATCATTTTAAAATCTTATCTAGCAAATAATATTAAAAGTTTAGACATTATGTCTTATGAAAAAATAGATAAGGATAAAATATTGGATGCAAAAAACTATCAAATTTCCATTTTTAATGATTTAACAAATTCATATCAGTATCTTGAACATATCAAAATAAATAGTTTTGAAAAGGCTATTATTAATGAATTAAATGAAAAGTTAAAAAATAATCTACTATTATTAATTTCTAACAATAATTGGGTGATAATATTTGATAAAAATAGTTTATCTATTGAGAACATTAAATTATTAAAAGATTTCAATAAGAATAATTTAAAAAATAATAATAATATTTTTACATTGTATTCAAAAAATATACTTAAGAAAGAAGAAGATATTGTAAAAGAATTTAATTATAAAAAGATTTTTTCTGTTCAATCTGACAATCTAACCTTTATTAGTAATAGTTTAATAAATGACAAAGATATAAATTTAATTTCAAAGAAATTTATAAATTCTAAAGGAAATAGTTATGCTAATTATTTTTTAAATAAAGAAATAAATCTTAAGAATCTTTATTTTATTCAACCTAAAAATATCTCTTATTTAAAGAACTTCAAATACTTTTTTGAAAATGTAATTAATTTGTCGATCATAGAATTTAAAGCCATAATAAAGCAATCTATTCCAGAAAAAACTCCTATTTATTATGCAGAAACTAATTTAAAAGTATTTTAATAATTAAATTTGATTCCTATCTTGTGGTTAACTAAAAATTATTTGACTATCTTATACCTATAAAGTATTCAAATCACATTTAAAAATTGGACACTAATAATTATGTTTTAAAACCTGGATTAGAGGGCGTTCCAGTAACTAATTCATCAATATGTGATATTAATGGTCAAAAAGGAAAATTATTATATAGGGGCTACTCAATTGAAGAATTGGCTCAGAAAAGTAGTTTCTTAGAAACTGCTTTTTTATTAATTTGGGGAGAATTACCCACAGCAACAGAACTAAGAGATTTTGAACAAGAAGTACAGATGCATCGCAGATTAAGCTTCAGAGTAAGAGATATGATGAAATGTTTTCCTGCTACAGGGCATCCCATGGATGCGCTACAATCTAGCGCTGCCTCTCTTGGTTTATTCTATTCAAGAAGAGCTATAGATGATCCCAAATATATCTATAACGCAGTGATAAGGCTGATTGCAAAAATTCCAACAATGATTGCCGCATTTCAACTAATAAGAAAAGGGCAAGATCCTATTCAACCAAGAGATGATTTATCGTACTCATCAAATTTCCTCTATATGCTCACTGAGAAAGAACAAGATCCAATAGCAGCAAAAGTTTTTGATAGATGCTTAATTCTTCATGCGGAGCATAGTTTAAATGCAAGTACATTCAGCGCGAGAGTTACGGCAAGTACTCTTACAGACCCATATGCTGTTATTGCATCAGCTGTAGGAACATTAGCTGGTCCTCTGCATGGAGGTGCCAATGAAGATGTAATAGCAATGTTAGAGGAAATCAAAACGCCAGAAAATGCAGGTTCTTTTTTGGATAATGCAATTCAAAATAAAAGTAAAATAATGGGTTTCGGTCACAGGGAGTACAAAGTTAAAGACCCTAGAGCAATTATTCTTCAAAAATTAGCAGAGGAGCTTTTTATCAGATTTGGCAAGGATGAAATGTATGAAGTTGCTAAAAAGTTGGAGTTAGAGGCGATACCAAGGCTAGGACCTAAAGGTATTTTTCCTAATGTTGATTTCTATTCTGGTCTTGTTTATAGAAAACTTGGAATCCCTCGAGACTTATTTACTCCTATTTTTGCCATATCCAGAGTCGCCGGTTGGTTAGCTCACTGGAGGGAACAATTAGGAGCAAACAGAATTTTTAGACCATCACAAATTTATACTGGTTCGGCACCAAGAGATTGGATTACTTTAGAAAATCGACAATAATATTTTGAGCTTTTAATAAAAAACGCACTTATTGTTTAAGACGAGTTAATCTATAAAGTAAATAACTATAAAATTTTGAACACCGGATTAGATCTAGAATATAGTTTTAATGAAATATTGAAGGGTTTTGGCCTATCTAGTGAACTTGCTCATATAATTTGGCTTCCTCTACCAATGTTATTAGTTTTAGTGTCAGCAGTTATAGGCGTTTTAGCAACAGTCTGGTTAGAAAGAAAAATATCCGCAGCTGCTCAACAAAGAATTGGGCCAGAGTATGCAGGAGCATTAGGTGTACTTCAACCAATTGCAGACGGTCTTAAATTACTTGTAAAAGAAGACATTATTCCGGCAAAAGCAGATTCAGTTCTATTTACCGCAGGACCAATATTGGTATTAGTACCGGTTATTCTTTCCTGGTTAATTGTTCCTTTTGGCCAAAACTTACTTATAAGTAATGTTAGTATTGGTATTTTTCTTTGGATTGCCCTAAGTAGTATTCAACCCATTGGTCTTCTTATGAGCGGATATGCCTCCAATAATAAATATTCACTATTAGGAGGATTAAGGGCGGCTGCTCAATCTATAAGCTATGAGATACCTCTTGCTTTGTCTGTATTAGCTGTTGTATTGATGACAAATTCTCTTAGCACTGTTGATATTGTTAATCAACAAAGCAGTGCTGGGATATTGAGTTGGAATATATGGAGACAACCTGTAGGATTTATAATTTTTTGGATATGTGCACTTGCTGAATGCGAGAGACTTCCATTTGACTTACCTGAAGCCGAAGAAGAATTAGTAGCAGGTTATCAAACTGAATATGCTGGAATGAAATTTGCTTTATTTTATTTAGGCAGCTACATCAATTTAATACTATCCGCATTATTAGTATCCATTCTTTATTTAGGAGGATGGGGATTTCCCATTCCAGTTGAGATGATTGCTAAAGTTCTCAATCTTCCAATTAATGCTCCTTTAATCCAAGTATTCACAGCTTCCATTGGAATTATAATGACTGTTCTTAAAGCATATCTTCTAGTTTTCCTTGCTATATTATTGCGTTGGACAACTCCAAGGGTCAGAATAGATCAACTACTAGACCTTGGATGGAAGTTCCTTTTACCCATATCTCTTGCTAATCTCCTGTTAACAGCTGGCTTAAAGCTAGCATTTCCTCAATTTTTTGGTGGATAATGTTTAAGTACATATACTTAAACATTGAATTAATCCATTAGAATAATGTTATTAGATTAATTCTTTAAAATGAAAGATTTTCTTCAAAAAGTAAATAGCTATATTAAGGAAGCTTTTGGTGCTGCTAAATACTTATATGATGGGCTATCAGTAACTTTTGATCATCTCCGAAGAAGACCAGTTACTGTTCAATATCCTTACGAGAAACTAATTCCTTCAGAAAGATATAGAGGAAGAATTCATTATGAATTCGATAAATGCATAGCCTGTGAAGTTTGTGTTCGAGTTTGTCCAATAAATCTTCCAGTAGTTGATTGGGTTATGAACAAAGAAACAAAAAAGAAAGAACTTAGAAATTACTCTATAGATTTTGGTGTTTGTATTTTTTGCGGCAATTGTGTTGAATATTGCCCAACAAATTGCTTGTCCATGACTGAAGAATATGAATTAGCTACATTCGATAGACATAATTTAAATTTTGACAATATTGCACTAGGCAGACTTCCTACAAACGTAACTACTGACCCATCTGTAAAATCTTTAAGAGAGCTAGCTTATTTACCTAAAGGAGTTATGGACCCTCATGAAGTTTCTCCTTCTGACGTTAGAGTTGGTAAACTACCTGAGGAAGTTTATGATTGGATAAAACCTGAAGCTAATGAGCACAAAGATCCGGCTATCAAGCCAAACAATTAAATTCTAAATAATTCATGTCTTTAGCAGTTACTACACAAATAATTTGTTTCGCAGTATTGTCACTAATAATCATAGTTGGAGCCTTAGGAGTTATTTTACTTGAAAGTATTGTCTACTCTGCATTCTTACTTGGTGGAGTTTTTATGAGTGTTGCGGGCCTATATCTACTCTTAAACGCTAGTTTTGTTGCTGCAGCTCAAGTGTTAGTTTATGTTGGTGCTGTAAATGTTCTGATAATTTTTGCAATAATGTTAGTTAATAAGAAAGAAGATATGAACCCAATCGATAATCTTAAGTCAAGAAGAATTATATCGACATCAATATGTCTAACTCTTCTAAGCCTCTTAATTAGAGTTGACTTATCTAATATTTGGGGAATAGCAGATCCAAATAAATCTATAGGCGAGGAATCTACAATAAGAATTGGTGAGCACTTATTTAGTGATTATTTGCTTCCATTTGAAGTAGCATCCGTATTACTTTTAATGGCCATGATTGGAGCTATAGTTTTAGCGAGAAGAGATGTTATGAATAAAGATATTTCAACAGGGTTACCTGTAGACCAAGAATTAATTGAGAAAACAAGCGAACCTTTACTAATTAAAAAAAATTAATATGAATCTAGAATCGATCCCACTTCAAGCCTTTTTAATCGTTTCCTCAATATTATTTTGTATTGGTATATGGGGATTACTAAATAGCAGAAACGCAGTAAGAGTTTTAATGAGCATAGAATTAATGTTAAATGCAGTTAATATAAATTTGATGTCGTTCTCGTCTTATATAGACAATAACCTTATTCAAGGTCAGGTTTTTACGATCTTTGTTATTACAGTTGCTGCAGCAGAAGCAGCTGTAGGCTTAGCAATATTATTATCGCTTTATAGAAATAGAGTAACTGTAGATATGGAAAGTTTTAATTTATTAAAATGGTAAAAAGTATTTAGTGAAACTTTCATTGGTACTTATTATTTATCGTTCTAACAGCTCAATAGCTAAAGAATCATCTGAATTTTGCAAAAATGCTCTTAAAAATAGCAATATAAACTCGAGCACAATAGAAAGTGATTTTGATAAAAAAGAAATCCTAGACTACTTTAGTAATCTTCATTCATTACCTGAAGTAGTTATTGTTCTGGGGGGTGATGGCACTGTTCTTAAATCCGCTAATGCATTAGTGAACTATGATATTCCATTACTTAGTTTTAATATTGGTGGAAATTTAGGTTTTTTAACACAAGAGAAAGATTTTTTATTTGACCATTCATTTATTGAAATTTTAGAGAAAGAAGAATTTGTTATTGATTTTAGAAACAGACTTCATTGTGATGTATATAGTAATGAAATTAATACTGAAAAAAAAATAATAAATAGCTTTGACGCATTAAATGATTTTTATTTTAAATCTGTTGAAGAAGATATCTCCCCTACCAATCAAATTCAAATCGAAATAGATAATGAAAAAGTAAACGAATATAAAGGTGATGGTTTAATTGTTTCTTCTTCAACTGGTTCCACTGCATACTCTATGGCAGCAGGAGGGCCAATAGTACATCCCTCAATCAATGCATTTATAATTAATCCAATATGCCCTATGAGTTTAGCAAGCCGGCCAATTATTATTCCTGATACAAGTAAAGTAATAATTAGAGCCATACAAAAGAATAAAAGAGAAATAAAACTATGGAAAGACGGATCAAAATGTATGACAATAAAAGAAAGTAATTATTGTGAAATTAATAAAGTAACAAACCCCTGCAAAATGATTAAATTTAATAAAAGTATTTCCTACTACAATACATTAATTAAAAAGCTTGATTGGAAGGGAGATTTATCATTAAAAAATAATCAAAGTAATTAGATGACATTAGAAATAGAAAGGCGATTTCTAATAAAAAACGATCAGTGGAAAAAATTTATCACTCATAAAACCTCTATAGAGCAGGGTTATCTTTCATATGACTTGGAAGATTGGATTATAAGAATCAGATTTGACGGTAAGAACTTTAAAATTGCACTTAAAAAACATATAAAAAATTTTACTAATTACGAATATGAATATTCAATTCCAACTAATGAAGGTGAAAAAATCATGGCTACTCTCAAAGATAAAATTAAAAAAGAAAGATTTTTTCTAGAAGTTGATAAAAGAAATTGGATTATAGATTGTTTTAAAGACAAAAATTTTCCATTAGAAATTGCAGAAATTGAGCTCACTGATGAAAAAGAAGAGGTGATTCTTCCACCCTTTTTATCAAAAGAAATTACAGGTCTTAAATTTTTTACCAACATTAGTCTGACAAAAAAACCTTTCTCAAAATGGGAAAACAAAGATTTTAAAAATCTCAAAAATAAACTAGACAAATAGCTCACTGTAACTTTAAATTTGCTTTATTATTTGTATAAATCTTTTTATTTATTTTAATATGTATGGTGTTTATGACAGAGATGGGATATTGAGATTTGTTAACTCTGATAGAGAAGCATGTCTTGATTATGCAGAGCTTTTTGGACTGAATTCAACCCAGTTTTGTTTAATGAATTTTGTAGAAAATGTAAATAAAGAAAATGATATTAATCTTGATCTGAATCTGGTAGAGAGCAACAATTAAATCCATCTCTGCAGATTTTTCCATGATCCATTGCCCAATTTAATAGTGCTACTCTATTTTTTGAACCTGTTTTCGTAAACATATTACTAACATGATTATCAACAGTTCTTTTACTGATTGTAAGCTTTACCGCAATTTCCTGGTTTGTAAGCCCATCAGCTACTAAATCTATGATTTCCATCTCTCTAGATGAGAGACCCATCATATCAAGGTCGTTTATTCCTTCTTCAACCATTTGCATTTAAACAGTTCCTTTTTTATATTAATTGAGTTTAGCAATCTCTGTAAACTTCTTAACCAAGTAGGGAAAAAAGCAATTGAAATCAAAACTTCAGCAAACTTTAGAAAAAAATTCAAAAGTAATTACAGCAGAATTAATGCCGCCAAGAGGAGGGGACCCCATAAGATCTCTTAAGATAGCACAACTTCTGAAAAATAAGGTGCATGCTGTTAACATTACTGATGGAAGTAGAGCAATAATGAGGATGTGTAGTTTAGCAATGTCCAAACTACTACTGGATAATGGGATAGAACCTATTATGCAAATCTCTTGCAGAGACCGTAATAAAATTGCTTTACAATCAGATATCCTTGGAGCAAATGCTTTGGGTATTAAAAATATTTTATGCATTACCGGAGATTCTGTAAAAGCTGGAGATCAACAAGAAACAAAAGCTGTTCATGAATTTGAAGCAGTTCGATTATTAAGACAAATTCAAACTTTTAATCAAGGAATTGACCCTACTTTTGAGCAACTTCCCGACAAAAGAACTAATATCTTTTCAGGTGCTGCAGTAGATCCTAGTTGTCGAAATCAAAAAAGTTTAAAAAGTAGAACCAGAAAGAAAAAAGAGGCTGGAGCAAATTTTTTACAAACTCAAATAGTTATGGATAGAAATTGTTTGATAGATTTTTGCAAAGAAATCAGTAATCCACTTGAAATACCAGTTATTGCGGGGGTATTTCTTTTGAAATCATATAAAAATGCTCTTTTCATAAATAAATATGTACCTGGCGCAAATATTCCCGAAAATATTTTAAATCGTCTTAAAGAAGCAAAAGATCCCCTTAAAGAAGGCATACTAATTGCTTCTGAACAAGCCAAAGATTTTATTAACATCGCAGAGGGTATTCATATAATGGCAGTCAAATCAGAAAACCTTATCCCAGAGATACTTGAAAAAGCTGGCCTTAATCTGGAATGTTAATTAAATCAGTACCTAATAATTCTGCCATAGCTTTTTGCTGAGGAGATGGCTCAGTCAAATCTAATCTTCTTGAATCTGTTATTAACCAGTCCAAGGAAGCATCTTTCAAGTCAAAATGATCTCCATTTTTCCCAACACAATATCTACCAAATACTAATTTATCGACTAGTTGAACTCCTTTGCCAATCTTTGAGTAATCAAAAATTATAGAATTATCTATTGTTGCACCCTCACAAATACAACAACTTGGGCCAATCATTGATGGGCCAACAATTGTTGCCCCATCTTCGATTCTTGTCATCCCTCCAATGTAAACTGGCCCTTTTATGTCAACTTTATCCCAATTTGCAGCGACATTTAGACCTGTGTAAACTCCAGGTTTAATTTCTTTACCTGGAATTTCCACTTGCCTTACTTTACCTAGTAATACATTTCTAATAGCACTCCAGTAATCAGGAACTTTTCCAATATCTACCCACTCAAAATCCATCGGTAAAGCAAAAAATGGCAAATTCATTTCTACAAGTTTAGGGAATAGATCAGCTCCAATATCAAATTTTTTCCCTGAAGGTATATAATCAAAAATCTCAGGCTCAAAAAGATAAATCCCAGTATTAATTGAATCACTCAAAGCATTATCTACTGTTGGTTTTTCCTGAAATGCTTTAACTCGGCCATTTTCATCAGAAACTACAACTCCATAACTAGATACCTGTTCACGAGTTACCCTCTTCGTTATTAAGCTTGCTACTGCTCCTTTTTGCTTATGCTTTTTTACGGCTTCAGTCAAATCCAAATCAACTAAAGCGTCACCGCACAAAACAACAAAAGTTTCATCAAAGAAGTTCTGAAAATCTTGAATTTTTTTTAATCCTCCAGCAGAGCCCAAAGCATCGCCAATCATTTCTCCATCTTCAATTCTTCCTTCAAAGCTATAAGCTATCTCTACTCCAAATCTTTGCCCATCTCTAAAGTAGTTTTCAATTTCCTCAGCAAGATGGGAAACATTAACCATTATTTCTCTAAAACCATGCTCTTTTAAAAGTTCCAATAAAAATTCCATTACAGGTTTTTGTAAAATCGGAATCATGGGTTTTGGAACAATATGCGTAATTGGTTGAATTCGAGTTCCTTTACCTGCTGCAAGTATCATTGCCTTCATCAGCTTTTAAATCTCTTTTTACAGATTATACGTTATTGCTTTCATATCTTTAAGCTGCATTCGAAGGAGTATCTGCTACCTCAAGATTCTCTATAGGTAATTGAGCTAATTCTCCATCAGGAATAATTCTTTTAATCTGTATGGGTCCATAAAGAGATTTTTTTTGTTTAATTTCAATTTTATTTTCTGATGATAGAAATAATAAAGCCCAAAAGACACCAAGCCTATCTTTATCTAAATCACTTTTTACCACATTCTGCCACTTATTTACTAAATATTCAAAGTCAGTCCATTGCAAGGCTTTTTCCCATCCATCAAGAAACTTGCCAAGTGCTTTTGTTGTTTCAGGAAGTTTTTCACGATGTGCTAGAGATTGTACTTTAGAAATTAGAATCTTATCAGAATATTTTTTATTTCTTTTCCTTTTCATAAGCAAAAGATCTTGAGTTTCAATTATTTCAGCAATCGACTCAAGTTGACTAACTAGTTCTCCTAATGTTGATGTGCGTTGAATAATGGGTTGAGCTACAGATCTTCTTCTTAAATATTTTTCAGGATATTTTGGGATATCAAATCCCTGATTAATCCACTCTTGGCTATCCAGCTCAAAATCTTCTTCAAAACCTGATATTTCTTCTTGCAAAACTTCAGATTCTAAAACTTGAGCTTTTAAATTAACTAATACAGAGGCAGCAAAAAATGCTTCGCTTGTCTCATGTAAGTCCTTTTGATATGAAATTTGATCATTTAATGAAAATTTCAAATTCTGATTAAATTGCTCTAAAAAGCTGTCGATAACACTTATTACATCAATATCCCAAGGATCAAGATCTCCCCTTCCAGCAGCATCCTGAAGAAACTTTATCAATAATCTAGGTCCTAATTGTGACCTATCAATAGATTTAGAATTAGTTACTTGAATTTATTAAATCTTTTTTTAAGATATCTTTATATCTTTTTATATGCAAAATAAAGACAGAAAATTTTATAAATTAGATAGTAGGTGCTTTAAATATTTGATTTTTTTTATTTACATCAAAAATACTTGTCCTTACAATATTTTTTACTGCATTTAAATCTCTATCTACCAAGTTATTAATTGAAGCCAAATAACTTTCTGTAACTAACCTTGGATATAAACCTATACCAATTATTGGTAAAAGCAAACATGCAATGATGTATATCTCTCTTGGCTCTGCATCAATTAAATTCCTATCTTCAGTTAACTTTGGATTTTCTTTCCCAAAGAAAATCTCACGCAACATTGACAACAAATAAATAGGAGTGAGAATTACTCCTATGGCAGCTAACGCAGCCATTACTACTCTAAAAGGCAAAGTATAAACTTCATCAGTTACAAATCCAGTAAATACCATTAATTCAGAAACAAATCCGCTCATTCCAGGCAAAGCAAGAGAAGCAAGAGAGCAGGCAGTCCACAATGCGAACATAATACGCATTTTTTGTCCCACTCCACCCATTTCATCAAGTTTTAAAGTCTTTGTTCTGTCATAAGTGGCCCCAACTAGAAAAAACAAACTTGCTCCGATTAATCCATGACTAACCATTTGTAACATTGCTCCACTTGTGCCTAGACTACTAAAACTTCCTATTCCAATTAGAACAAAACCCATATGACTGATTGAACTATAGGCAATTTTTCTTTTAAGATTCCTTTGTGCGAAAGAAGTTAATGCGGCATAAATTATATTAACTACACCCAAGACTATTAATAGTGGAGCAAATTGAGCATGAGCAACAGGAAGTAATTGTGCATTAAATCTTAAAAGTGCATATCCGCCCATCTTTAACAATATTCCAGCTAAAAGCATATGAACAGGAGCTGTAGCCTCGCCATGGGCATCAGGGAGCCAGGTATGTAATGGGACAATTGGAAGTTTTACACCAAAAGCAATTAATAGTCCTACATAACAAAGAATTTGGAAGTTTTGGTCAAAATCTTGATTAGCTAAATGAGAAAAACCAAAATTTGGAACTTCAGTTCCGTAAAAACCCATTGCTAACCCAGCTAAAAGGATAAATATGGAGCTGCCAGCAGTATATATAATGAATTTTGTCGCTGCATATTGTCTATTTTTTCCTCCCCAGATAGCTAAGAGTAAATATACTGGCAGTAATTCTAATTCCCAACTTAAAAAGAATAGGAGCATATCTTGAACTGCAAAAACAGCTATTTGTCCACCATCCATGATAAGGATTAAAAAGAAAAATAACTTTGGTTTAAACTTTACTGGCCATGCAGCTAAGACGGCTAGTGCAGTTATGAAACTAGTTAATAAAATAAGAGGCATTGAAATTCCATCAGCACCTACTGACCAAGTAAGTCCTAGATTTGGAAGCCAATTTATACTTTCTTTAAGTTGAACATTTTCATTATTGATATCAAAACCATTTATGTAGGATCCTACAGTTACCAGAAAAGTAATTAAAGCGATAATTAAAGCAAACCATCTGACCTCTTTACCTTCTCCTTTATCAGGCAAAAAAGGTATTAAGAAAGCACTACCAATTGGGAAAAGAATAGATACGGATAGCCAAGGAAAATCAGATAAATCTGCACCTAATTTTCCAATTGTATGAGATGCAAAATGTGTGAAAAAATAGCTACTCAATTGATTAAGAAATTGATCTTAAACAGAGTCTAGAATTTATCTAGATTTTTTCATCCAAATGGCAGTGAAGACACACATTTGTAATTAAGTTACTTGGGGTGATTGGAAACCAAAAATAGCAACTAATAAAATAACTCCTCCAAAAACTATAAGAGCATAAAATTGGGCTCTACCAGTTTCGAAATACTTTAAGCCCTCTCCACTACCCAATGTTACGAGTCCAGTAAGATTAACTACTCCATCAACAACTTTGGAATCAACTTCTAAAACTTCTTTTGCAAGTTTTCTACTTCCTTTAACAAAAAGTTTTTCATTAATATCGTCTAAATACCACTTATTTGATAAAAACTTATTCACAGATGGAAATCTTTGTGCAAATAATATTGATAAGTCAATTTTCTTAGCAAAATACGCTTGATAAGCAATAGTTATACCTATTGAGGCAATGAAAACCGATGCAATAGCTAAAGGTAAAAATTCTTTTAATTCAAATGTCTCTATAGCAATCAATGCCTCTTCAGGATCTAAAAAGATTGCAAATTTACTGTCCCAAGGAAATCCCATAAAACCAATTATTATTGATGGAACGGCTAGAAAAACAAGTGGAAATGTCATAGACCAAGGAGATTCATGTAATGAGCCATGATCCTCTTCATGTTCTTGTTCTTCTTCTAAATTAATTTCTGAAGCCAATAAAAGTTGTTTTCGTATTTCCTTATTTTCCCCTCTGAAATCTCCTTCAAAAGTTAAAAAATAAAGTCTAAACATATAAAAAGCGGTCATTCCAGCTGTTAAAAATCCTACAAACCAAAAAGCTGGAAATGAGATAAAGGCACTTCCCAATATTTCATCTTTACTCCAAAATCCAGCCAATGGAGGAATTCCACTAATTGCTACGCAACCTATTAAAAAAGTTGCAGAAGTAAAGGGCATTTTCTTTCTTAATCCTCCCATTAACCTCATATCTTGAGCAAGTATAGGTTGATGACCAACTACTTCTTCCATTGCATGAATCACCGATCCAGAACCCAAAAATAACATTGCTTTGAAGCAAGCATGTGTAATTAAGTGAAAAATTCCCGCAACGGGAGCACCACAACCCATCGCAAGCATCATGTATCCGAGCTGAGAAACAGTACTATATGCTAAGCCTTTTTTGAGATCCATTTGGGTTAAAGCAATAGATGCTCCTAAGAAACATGTAATGGTACCGACTAAAGCAATAACGAATTGAATTGCAGGGAATAATGAATATAGCGGTTGGAGCCTTGCTACTAAGAATATTCCAGCAGCAACCATAGTTGCTGCGTGAATAAGAGCTGAAATTGGGGTCGGTCCTTCCATCGCATCTGGAAGCCATACATGAAGAGGAAACTGAGCAGATTTTGCCATTGGTCCTAAAAAGACTAAAAAACAAAGTAAAAGCGCAGCCCAAACTGGCAATGAATTCTCAGCAATTGATTGTGATACTCCTAAGGCTATTTGATTAAAGTCAAAGCTTTTTGTAGCCCAAAATAGGCCTAAAATACCAAGTAATAATCCAAAGTCTCCAACTCTATTTACAACAAAAGCTTTTTGAGCAGCATTAGCTGCACCATCTCTGTCATACCAAAAGCCAACTAATAGATAGGAACACATTCCTACTAATTCCCAAAAAACGTATATCTCGAGTAAATTTGGGCTGATAATCAAACCCATCATCGAACTACTAAAAAGAGCTAAATACGTAAAAAATCTTACGTAACCTTTATCATGAGCCATATAACCATGAGAGTAAATCATGACTAATAAAGTAATTGTACTTACTAATGTCAGCATTACGCTACCTAATTGATCAAGAACGAATCCCATTGGTATTGTGAAATCTCCTGCACTTGCCCATACAAATAATTTCTCTACTGGTTGGTAACCATTTATTTGTTCAAAAAGTGTTTTATAACTAACAACTGAAGAAACACCGACTAATGAAATAAGGCTAATAGAAACAATTTCTCTAGAATTATTGATTTTTTTATTAACACATATTAATCCAAGGCCAGAAAGTACTGCTCCAATAAGTGGAAAGACAGGTATTAACCAGGCAATTTCTGAAGCTTGAGGCATTTTAAATAAAATTTATATATTAATACTAAACTGCTAAATGAAAAATTTAGATATGAAAGACGAATTAAATGTTGTAACAGCAATATTTATATATTTATGAGACCACCATATTATTGCAATCGCTATTAATATACCAAGCTGAGAAAATTTAAAAAATTCTTTTAATTGAATCTTCTGTCGTCCATCTATTATTGCGACGAACGGGATTATGGAAGTACTTTTTTTAAACTCATAAAATTCATCACCAAATTTAGTTTCTAATCTCTTATCACCGTGCCAAATTGCAAATAGGTGATGAGTAATTAGACCAAAAGAAGTTATAAATGTAAACGATGTCCCAATCCATAACGTATGCGATAAGCACCAAATAATTTGACCAAATGCTTGCGGGTGTCTTGTGATTCTCATTATTCCTGTTCCATATATCCTGACTTGAGGTTTTAAGACTGAAGGAATTTCCAATAAATTGTATGTCGCAGGATAAAGAAACAAGAAACTTATAGCAGTTAAAAGCCAAACTAACAAAAATACATAATTATTACCTTGAAAATTCCATAATCTAATTCCATCGTATCTGTGCGCTAAAAAATAACTTATTAATATAATTGCAGATGGCAAACTTAAAGTGACAAAGCATAATCTCCATAATCTTGGTCCCATGAAATCTTCTGCTTTACTTCTTAAAGCAGCACCTCCACTATGAATAATGGCGAAGATGAATATTAATCCCAAAATTATTAAAGAAGTTTTGTGAGTCTCCATATATTTAAAAATTCAAGTTATTTCATTATTAACAATAATACGCTTAGGTATTAGAATTACTAATAATACAGCAGGCATATGTAAATGCCAGAATTACCTTTTACTCTTGACCAATTAAGAATATTAAAAGCTATTGCGGCTCAAGGAAGTTTTAAGAAAGCAGCAGATTTACTATATGTGACTCAACCAGCTGTCAGCTTACAAATTCAAAATTTAGAAAAACAACTTGAAATCACAATTTTTGATAGAGGAGGTAGAAAAGCACTTTTAACTGAGGCAGGTAAGCTATTACTTGAATATTGTGAAAGAATCCTGAATCAATGTGATGAAGCTTGTAAAGCTATTGAAGACTTAAATAGTTTGAAAGGTGGAACACTCATAATTGGAGCTAGCCAAACTACAGGTACCTATTTAATGCCAAGGATGATAGGTATTTTTCGTCAAAAATATCCTGATGTATCTGTCCAACTGCAAGTGCACAGTACCAGAAGAACAGGTTGGAGCGTTGCAAATGGTCAAATTGATTTAGCTATAATTGGAGGCCAATTGCCAAGCGATCTAGAAAACTTGTTAGAGGTAATTCCATATGCAACAGATGAATTAGCTCTTGTATTGCCAATAAATCACCCTCTTTCTAGCAAGAAAGAACTTATTAAGGAAGATTTATACAAACTTAATTTCGTCACTTTAGATTCTCAATCAACAACTAGAAAAGTTGTTGATAAACTCTTAAAAGATTCTGGTCTTGATATTCAAAGATTAAAAATTGAAATGGAGTTAAATTCCCTTGAAGCAATAAAAAATGCAGTTCAGTCTGGGCTTGGAGCTTCATTTTTACCAGTTGTTTCCATTGAACGAGAATTAGCAGGTGGTTCAATTCACAAACCCTGCATAACTGATTTAGAGGTTAAAAGAGAGCTCAAATTAATTACAAATCCATCAAGATACACATCAAGAGCCTCTGAAGCTTTTAAAAAAAATATACTACCTAAATTTGCAAGTTCTGAAAGCCCACTAAGGCAAATAAACTTAATTTAAAACTGAATTGCTTCCCTGTTAATTCCTACACCTCCGTCTTCAGCTTGTCCATCTCCCTTTATGATGAATTTGTTTTCATTTACATCGGTCTGATAAACACATTTAACTATAGGTTTATCTCTTATTGAGCCAATGTAAGCAAAAGTATTCATTCTTTGCTTACATTCTCTTACGTCTTCGTTGCTTATAGCTCCTTGTTTTTGTAATACTGTCCAATTCTCCCTTCGAATGACGCAGCCAGGTTGGAGTGCAGGTTGTGTTACAAAACTAGTTGAAGGATTAAGTGTTGTATACATCTCTACATCAATCACGAAAGCGCTTGCACCCCATTGCCTACAAAATTCTGGGTCTGGAACAGCCATGTCTAGTTGCTGTTGACTAGCTATATTCCCCTGACCACCATCAGTTGTACTAGTAATAGCACTTCCAATTCCTACACCTAAAATTAAAACTCCTGCGAGTACAGCAATTGTTCCTGTATTGAAGTTATTGTTTTGTAAAGAACTAGAAGGAGGTATTCTTTTACTACGCTTAGTGTAATTACCATCTCCCATTGAGTTTGAAGGGTAAGAATTTCTTCCAATGCCTCTTCTTGGTCCTCTATTAGGATATTTATTCACAATACTTCTTTTGTTTTAGGTAAACCCATTGAATAGTTCATAACCCTACATTCTGGGTTATAGCTTAATAATCCAATTTGTAGCAAATATTTTATTAAACCCTCGATTTCTGACCCTATTTTACGAAGTTCATAATCATCTAAACTTTTTCCAGCTCTTTCTTCGACAAGTTCAGTGAATTTATTATTTACTTTTTTCAAGGATTCTTCATTCCAAATAAATTCATTATCAGGATCTAAATCAAGTGTTAATTTATTGGGATGAAATTTCAAATTGTTATTAACTACATCAGCAGTAAATATCCTCACATGCCTTGTAGTTGATTTTAAAAGCATTTTTTCCATAATTTAATAAATAATCAACAAAAAAAAATATTATGTTCTAACTTTAGGATAGCTTCTTAGTAAGTGTTAACTTATTTTTTGATTTAATAATGCGTGTTGTAATTGCAGGTGCAGGTTTAGCAGGTTTATCTTGTGCTAAATACCTTGTCGATAATGGGCACATTCCCATCGTTTTAGAGGCCCGAGATGTTCTTGGTGGTAAAGTTGCTGCTTGGAAAGACGAAGATGGAGATTGGTATGAAACTGGTTTACATATATTTTTCGGTGCATATCCAAATATGCTTCAACTTTTCAAAGAATTAGATATTGAAGACAGACTGCAGTGGAAAAGTCATTCAATGATTTTCAATCAACCCTCTGAGCCTGGTACTTACAGCAGATTTGATTTCCCAGACATACCAGCTCCTGCGAATGGAGTAACCGCAATTCTCAGTAATAATGACATGCTTTCTTGGAATGAAAAAATATTATTTGGCTTAGGATTGGTCCCTGCAATGTTAAGAGGACAGAAATATCTCGATAAATGTGACTCTAAATCATGGACAGAATGGCTAAAGGAGCATAATATTCCCGAAAGAGTTAATGATGAAGTGTTTATTGCTATGAGCAAAGCACTTAATTTTATTGGACCTGACGAAATCTCCTCAACAGTTTTACTAACGGCTTTGAATAGATTTTTACAAGAAAAAAACGGTTCCAAAATGGCATTTCTTGATGGAGCCCCTCCTGAGCGACTTTGCCAACCAATGGTTGATTATATTACTTCTCGAGGAGGGGAAGTTCACATCAAAAGTCCTTTAAGAAAAATCAATCTTAATGGAGATAGTACTGTTAAAAGTTTTACAATTGCCTCTTTGGATACCGATGAAAAGAAAGAACTGACAGCAGATGCCTATGTAAGCGCAATGCCTGTAGATTTATTTAAACTACTTATTCCAGAACAATGGAAGGGTATAAATGCCTTCTCAAAATTAGATGGTTTAAATGGTGTCCCTGTAATAAACATTCACTTATGGTTTGATAAAAAATTAACAGATATTGATCACTTATTATTCAGTAGATCCCCTCTCCTAAGCGTTTACGCAGATATGAGTATTACCTGCAAAGAATATGAGGATCCAAATAGATCAATGCTCGAATTGGTTTTCGCACCTGCAAAAGATTGGATTAATAGAAGCGACCAAGACATCGTAGATGCAACAATGGAAGAGCTCAAAAAATTATTTCCAACTCATTTTATAGGAGACGAAAAAACTCAACTAAGAAAATACAAAGTGGTAAAAACACCAAGATCTGTATATAAAGCGGTTCCAGGATGTCAAGAATTTAGACCTAGTCAAAGGTCTCCAATTGATAACTTTTTCTTAGCTGGTGATTATACAATGCAAAAATATCTTGCCTCCATGGAAGGAGCTGTTTTAAGTGGTAAATTATGTGCAGAATCTATTAATCAAGAATATTCAAAGAAAACGAATAATCTTTCTAAACAAACATCTAAAGTAAATTAAACCTCAAAATAAAAAAAGCTTTTTGAAAAATTCATTGTCTCAAATTAACAAAGCATATGAAATATGCCGAAAAGAAACTCAGAAATGGGCTAAAACTTTTTATCTAGGAACTCTTTTATTACCTATAGAAAAAAGAAAAGCTATTTGGGCAATTTACGTTTGGTGTAGGAAAACAGATGAAATAATGGATAGCCTTGAAGCTTCAACCAAGTCCAAAGATGAACTTTCCGAAAATTTAAATGAATGGGAAGCAAACACAAAAAATGTTTTCAAAGGAGAAATAAAATCAGATTTAGATGCTGTTCTATTCGATACAATTGAAAAATTTCCCCAAGAAATCCAACCATATTTAGATATGATCGATGGCCAAAGAATGGATCTGAACAAATTTAGATATGAAAATTTTACTGAATTGAAACTTTATTGCTATCGAGTAGCAGGAACAGTTGGCTTGATGACACAGAATGTAATGGGTATTGATAGTGCCTACACTTCTGCCCCTTGGAGTAATATACCTGACCCATCAGAAGCAGCTATATCTTTGGGAATAGCCAATCAACTTACTAACATTTTAAGAGATGTTGGAGAAGATAGACAAAGAGGTAGGATTTATTTACCCCAAGAAGATATAAAGAAATTTAATTATTCTGAAGAAGAGTTATTAAAAGGAGAAATTAATAATCAATGGAGAATGCTTATGAACTTTCAATTAACGAGAGCCAGGGATTGGTTCAAAAAATCGGAAGATGGTATTAAGTGGCTAGCCGCAGACGCTAGATGGCCTGTATGGACCTCTTTGCGCCTTTATAGAGGAATATTAGATTCTATTGAAAGATTGGATTATGACGTTTTTAATAATAGAGCTTTTGTAAAGAAATCCGTAAAAGCATTTGAAATTCCAATATCTTTTTTAATCTCAAGGATCAAATAACTATGCAGGAGTTTTTTGATTAGCTAACAAATCTTTTAATTTTGATAATTCGCCAGCCCACCTAGGATCTGGAGCTTCAAGATTTGGGGCATCACTGTGAACGATCTTCTTAAAATCTTTCCGCTTTTTCTTATTATTAAAACCAGCATTATTTCTCTTGTTTGAAGAAGAATCTTTTTTCTCTGAGAGTTCAACGCGCAATTTAGAGCCATTGAATTCAAATCCGTTGAGCTTTTCGATTATTAAATTTGCATTTTGTTCGTTATTTGTTGTAGCAAAACCAAATCCTCGACACTCTTTTGTTTCTCTATCTAAAACAGCTTTGAATCTAATAGAATCAGATATTGATTTTAAAATACTATCAAATTCTTTTGGATTAAAACCTTGTGTTAAATTGCCAATGTAAATACGAATGCTCATAAATTTTTAAAAAATAATTTGAAGTCTGAACTTTTAAACAAAACTAAGCTATGTGTATTTAATCACATTTTGGCGCATTTTGTTGTATCCATTGCTTTCCTTTATAAATAGCTTCATCAAAATTATTCAATCTATTAAATGCAAGCTCTCTAGAAAGATAATCCATAACCTTTCCTAATAAAGGTCCTTCATGAATTTTCAAATATTTTTTTAGATCATTCCCTTTTATTAAATTAGAGGGATGAAATAATTTATCGTCTTTATTGCGCCATCTTGCTAGCCAATCTATATGAAATATTTCTGGCAAGAAAAGAATAAAAGAAGGAAGAATAGCTTCTAATTCTTTATGCAAATCAAATCTTTCTGTTTCATTTAATTCACAAATATTTTTTTTATCTAATATTCTTTTCCATTTTTTTAATAGCTTGATATGTAAAATTTCAGCTTTACTGAATGTAAGTTCTTTTAAAGTAACGTCGTCTAAGATTTGACATAAAAAAAATAAAGGTGAAAATTGCTCCCTTTCAAATTGATTAAATTTTTCAAAATTAATTTTGTTTAAATCAATAGATATTAAATCTCTCTCTAATTGTATATATTCAAAAATTTTAAATTTATTGATTAATAAAATCGATAGAGAAGCATTTCCACCTCTTATTATTCTCTGTATTTCATAATTAATTCTTTCATTAGCTACCAGTCTTAATTGATTTCTATATTTTTTTAAAGCATTCTTTAATTTATTATCAATATTGAAATTCAATTCAGAAATAAAACGAAAGCATCTTAAAATTCTTAATGGATCATCTATTAAGTTTTGGTTTGAATTAGTTCTCAGTAAAGAAAGTTGAATATCTTTTAGTCCATTTAATGGGTCAATTAATAATTTCTTCTCAAAAGAAAAAGCAATCGCATTAATTGAAAAATCTCTGCTGAGCAGATCAATCTCAATAGAAGGAGAAATCTGGGTAGCGATATCAATTGTTGTATGTTTAAAAATAATTCTTACTACCTCTCTAACATCATCAAGAATAATAAATTTACCTTTAAAGGTATCCGCAATCTTTTTCCCAATTTCAATAGCATTTTTTGGAACTACAATATCAACATCAATTTTTTCGTTTAATCTTCTTAAAATAAGATCTCTAATATAACCCCCAACTAAGTAAGAGCCAGAAGGTAAAGAAGATAAAATAAAATCCCAATTATAAAGTTTTATACTTCTATCTATTTCATTATTTATTAGTGTATGATCGGTAATAAGATTGATTGTCTCATTTTTTTTCTTGATTATGTGCATTTGCATTAACTGTAAGTGGGTTGATAGATGTATTACTTATCATGATGTTGAAAATAATCATGGTGTTGAAAACATTTGCGATGCACCTAATTTTAAAGCAAAAAAACCTTACATTCATGTAAGTATAGTCAAAGATATAGATAATGAATATAAAACAGATTGGGATGTTCAATCTTGTTCAAGTTTTATAGAAGAATATGGTAAGTGGTCTAAGTGCAGACCCGGTTTAGAATTACCTGTTTAAAGGTAGATGTCTTACGATTTGAAAAAAACAAATCAATTAACCCTAGCAATTCATAGTACTGATAAATCTTTTGGATTCGCTTATAGAGAAAATAACAAGGATTTATCTGATAAATTTTTTGTAAAAAATTTCGAGAAAGATTTATGTAATAATTTAATAGTTGATTTTACAAAGTTTATTAAAAAAGAGAACTTTAAGAAAATTAAAAAAATATCTGTGAGTTTAGGGCCAGCTAATTTTAATGCTTCAAGACAAATAGTTGTCTTAGCAAGAACTCTTGCTCAGCAAATCAATTGCTCATTAGATAGCTTTAGTTCTTTTGAATTGATGGCAAAAAGAATTGCTATGAAAAATAAGATAATTTCACATAAAAAAGTATTTTGGATTTTTAAAAAATTAAAGAGAAGAGGATATATTGCAGGACAATATGAAATTTATATTTCTGAAAAAACAAAAAAAATTATAAATATAAAAGAAAAATCGATACCAAAAATATTTGAAGAATTAAAAAACACCGATTGTTCTTATCAAGCTGAATATAATGACATAGAAGATTTAAAAGAATTATTAAATTTATCTGATAAAAATTCACAAGAGTCAAATTTCAATTCATGGGATAAAGTAATCCCGTTATATCCAATATCCCCAATTAACTAAAAATTTAGTCAAGCATATTATTTATTGATTCCTGCAAAGATCTTGTGACAATAGATAATTCGTCTTTTGATGAAACTATTGGCGGGTTTATAGGTTTTCCAACTTTAATAACTATTTTTGTAAAAAATGGAATACAAAATCTTAATCTAACTAACCTATGTGAATTGATAATTGCAACTGGTAACAACAACTTTTGGTTCTTAAAGGCTAGAAGTGCTGCTCCTTGTTTTGGCTTGTTTACACGGCCATCTTTTTGACGAGTACCGTCAATAAAAATACCAATACTATTATTATTTGACAATTTTTCACATGCAATTTTAATGGTATTTTTATCGGCTATACCTCTCTTTACAGGGTAAGCTCCGCAAGCTTTTATTATATAGCCAAGCAAAGGAATACTAAAAAGTTCTGACTTTGCCATAAAAGATATGTTTCGACCAAGAGCATGTCCTAATAAAGGCGGGTCAAACAAGGAGCCATGATTAGAAACCAATATAAAAGAACCTTTTTTAGGAATATTTTCTCTCCCAACTAAAATTCCTCTAAATAGGAATTTGTAAAGAGGAAATATAATTACTTGACTTACCAATTGATAGATTATTTTTTGATTAAAGTCACTTTTCATAAAATCAGTAGTTAATTTGGCCCGAAGAAAAAACTTGAGAAATCTTAACTTCCTTTAAATGCCTTTTTACTAAACCTCCTAATACCTTAGAAGGGCCAATCTCTACAATATGAAGATTACTATGTTCTGCCATTAGATTCATCGTTTCACGCCATCTAACACCATTGCACATTTGATTTTTTAATCTAACTTTTAATTCATCTGGATCAATAGATAGTAAAGGATTAGAATTGCTTATAACAGGTAAATTAGCTTGCTTAAATTCGACATTATCCAAATATTTTGAGAATTTAATTGATGGTTCTTTCATAAATGGTGAATGAAAAGCACCTGAGACATTTAGTTTAAGAAATCTTTTACAAGTAATAAGTTGTGAAATATCATTTAAAGCCTTTTCACTGCCTGATAAGACAACTTGAGAATCACTATTATCGTTTGCTATTACAAGTTCATCAATCTCCTCCAATAACAAATCCAGTTGGCTCCTATCAAAACCAATTAATGCTGCCATTGATCCCTTTGCAGCATTTGCCATTAATTTAGATCTTTCTTTTATGAGCAATACAGAATCTTCAAAAGACAAAACATCTGCACAATATAAAGCTGTGATTTCACCTAAACTATGACCAGCAATATAGTTCGGTTTAAAACCATTTTCTTTTAAAGAATCTAATAAAACGGACTCAACCAAGAAAAGACAAATTTGTGTGTTTTTGGTATTGTTTAGGTCTTCATCAAGATTATTTGTATCAGCAACTTGTTCACAAATTTTAAATAAATCTCTCTCGAATACTTTAGAGGCGTAATTAAATCTGTCTTTTGCATTTGGCAAATTTATAATCTCATTTGCCATTCCAATTTTTTGTGAACCCTGTCCAGGGAATACCCAAGCTATTGTCATAATGAACCTTTTTATTTTAACCCCAGCGAATAAGTGCTGCACCCCAACTTAACCCAGCCCCAAAACCACTGGTGGCAATAACATCATTTTGTTTAATTTTGTTATTTCTAACAGCCTCATCCAGTATTAAAGGAATTGTTGCTGCTGAGGTATTTCCATAGTTACTCAAATTACTAAGAATTTTCCCTTTCGAGATATTTAGTCTATCTCCCACAGAATCTAATATTCTTTTATTAGCTTGATGTAACAACAGCCAATCAACATTCTCTGAACTATATTTGTTTTTTTTTAATAAGTTATCAATGATTAATGGTACTTCTCTAACTGCAAACTTATATACTTCCTGACCATTCATTGTAATTGAAGAAAAACCACCAGTTGAACAATTAATATTATTAACTATTACATCTTGATTATTTTGAGATGAAAGATTTAAAAAACAACCTCTTTGACCATCTGTTCTCATATCAAATCCAATTAAATTATCAAATTCGTTCGTAGCTTCAATTGCTATAGCACCCGCTCCATCTCCAAATAGGATACAACTTCTTCTATCATTCCAATCTACATAACTTGAAAGTTGATCAGAACCTATAACTATTGCTCTTTTATAGCTACCTGTTTTAAGAAATTGAGAGGCTGTTATTGCCGCAAATAAGAAACCGCTACATGCGGCTGTTAAATCAAAAGCTACAGCATTATTCGCTCCTAATTTTTCTTGAATACTAGGGGCAGAACCAAATAAATCGTTCGGGGTTGAAGTGGCTAAAATTATTAAATCAATTGTCTCTATATCCCAATTAGTCATCTTAATTGCCTTTAATGCTGCTTTATAACCCATTTGACTAACATCTTCCTCTAACCCAGATATCCTTCTCTGAGATATACCTGTTCTAGATTTTATCCATTCATCACTTGTATCTACTTTCTCACTTATATCGTGATTAGTAAGAATTTGATTTGGCACATAACTTCCACTTCCTTTAAAGGAGACTCCAATTTGATTTAAATTTATTCCTTCCAAAAGTCTTATCTAATTACTTATATAAGTCAAACATAAATCTGTCAAAATATGTTTTAAGAATTTAAAACTTGAAGCTTTTGAAGCTGATTTAAATTTTCCATAACATCATGATTTACAGCAGAATGAGCTAAACGAAGAGCACTCACAACAGATAAAGACTTACTACTGCCATGACCAATTACGCAAATACCATTTACCCCCAGCAATAATGCTCCACCATGTTCAGCATGATCTAACCTTTTCTTAATCCTTAGTAAATTACTTTTTAAAAAAGCAGAACCAACTTTACCCCTTCTTCCTCTTGGTAATTCGGACCTTAAGATATCTAATAAAACGCCTCCAACGGACTCAAGAAATTTAAGTAATATATTTCCTGTAAAACCGTCGCAAACGACTACATCAAAATTTCCAGACAAAACATCTCTTCCTTCACAATTTCCAGCAAAATTAAAACTTTTTTCATTGGATAATAATTCAAATGTTTTTAAAGACAAATCGTTACCTTTACATTCTTCTTCCCCAATATTTAATAAACCAATTCGTGGCTTTTGTATTTGTAAAACATCCTTAGCGTAAACATTACCAAGAAGAGCAAATTGATGTAGATAAGAGGGTTTACAATCTGTATTTGCTCCGACATCTAAAACTAATACAGGTCGAGTTTGATCTCTAGTTGGAAATAATGCTCCTATTGCAGGACGTTCAATACCTTTCAATCTCCCTATCCTAAATATTGCTGAAGCCATAAGAGCCCCTGAATTGCCTGCCGAGTAAACAGCTTTTGCTTTATTCGTTTTAACTAGATCCATAGCAATATTTATACTTGCATCTTTTTTCTTTCTTACTGCTGTTGCTTCCTCATTCATCCCTATGGGATCCCCACTATCTATTAATTCAAAACGATTGTTCTCAATTTCTTTTTCTAATAAATCTACTAGGCCAACTTTTTCAGCTTCATATCTAACTTTTTCAATTTTTCCTACAAACTTTATATTTATTGGAAATCTAGTAATGGCATCAAGGCATCCCTCCAAAATGGGTATAGGAGCATAATCTCCTCCCATACCATCAACTGCGATCCAAATCCTTTCAGAATTTAATACCTCTTCTTTATTTATCAAATTATCATTATTTTGTAACCTTTTTAAAGGATCAAAAACTAATGGCTGCAAAGTATTTTTTGCAATTGAACTAGCATTTGAAACTACGCTACTTGCAGTGTTAACAACTGATTCAGCACTAGAAACTACATTTTCCGCTACATTGCCTGCAACATTACTTGCAGTACTTACAACAGAGCCAGCACCAGAAACTACATTTTCCGCTACATTGCCTGCAACATTACTTGCAGTAGTCGCAGAATTAGCCGCAGAATCAACTATTGAAGTTACAGCAGAATTTCTTTTATACCAAATAACTAATCTTCTTATAGCTCTAGACTTTTTATGAGAAGAATATTTTTCCATCTATTTACCATCGAATGGAGATATATCAACTATTCTCTGAAACAAATATCCTGTACCTCTTGCTGTAAGAATCAATTCAGGATTTGCAGGATCAGCTTCCAATTTTGATCTTAATCTCGATATATGAACATCCACTACCCTTGTATCTACATGCCTTTCAGGAGTGTAGCCCCAAACCTCTTTTAAAATCTCTCCTCTACTAAATGGCTCTCCTGATCGACTTACTAAAAGCTCTAAAAGACTAAATTCCATTCCTGTTAATCTGATCCTTTCATCACTTTTAAAGACTTGTCTTCTATTGGTATCAATTTTAATATCTGTTACTAAAATTAAACCTGAATTAGGCATGCCAGGAAGTTGTTCTTTATCTATTCTTCTTAATACACACCTAATTCTAGCTTCTAATTCTTTTGGACTAAATGGTTTAACAACATAATCATCAGCGCCTAATTCTAATCCTGTAATTCTATCTGCCACATCGCCTAAAGCAGTCAACATAACAATAGGTACATCAGAATCTTTTCTTAATTCTTGACAAACTCCATACCCATCTAATTTTGGCATCATAACATCAAGTACAACTAAATCTGGATCGTAATCTTTGAATAATTTTAATGCTTCTTTTCCATCACAAGCAGTGACCACTTTGTAACCAATCATTGAGAGACGAGTTTCGAGAATTCTTCTAATGCTTGCCTCGTCATCAGCGACCAGAATTGTTTCTTTTGTTTGACTAGATACAGCCATTTGTTTCTATTAGCTAATCAGTAAGAGAATTTGTCTCTAACCCAATCTAACTTGTAGAGGGGCAATATCCCAAATATCTCAGCTCTTCAATCTAATCAAAAATTAAATGCCTAGTAAATTTTCGACTTTTATTTGTCAAAATTGCGGATCTGAAACTTCTCAATACTTTGGTAGGTGCTTAAATTGTAATGAATGGAATACAATAGTTGAGGAAAAGAAAAACTCAAGACCTAAAACAACAAATATTAACGAAAGTAAAAGCTCTAAGCTTTTACATGAAATTGAAATTAACACTATAACGAGATTTACGAGCGGTTTTAAAGAATTTGATAGAGTTCTGGGAGGTGGAATAGTCCCCGGATCTATAGTTTTACTCGGGGGAGAACCAGGAATTGGTAAAAGTACAATTGTGCTGCAATCTGCAGGGATAATATCTCTTAATGAAAAAGTTTTATACGTCACTGCAGAAGAATCTTTAGAACAAGTAAAAATAAGATGGGAAAGATTAGATCAGAACAACCTCGATTTAAAAATTTATGCAGAAACTAATTTATCTTTAATTATCGAAGAGATTAAAAAAATTAAACCTAGTTTTGCAATTATTGATAGTATCCAAGCTATTAATAATGATGAAATTGAAAGTGCTCCAGGATCTGTTTCCCAAGTTAGGACTTGTTCATCTGAACTTCAGAACCTTGCAAAAGAAAATAATATAGCTCTTTTGATAATTGGCCATGTAACTAAAGAAGGAGCCCTTGCAGGTCCAAAAACTTTAGAACATCTAGTAGATGTTGTACTAAACTTTGAGGGGGACAATATTGCCTCTCATAGATTACTCAGAAGTGTAAAAAATAGGTTTGGATCTACTTTTGAAATAGGAGTTTTTGAAATGTTAGAAAATGGTTTACGAGAAATTGATAACCCTAGTTCAATTTTCACAAATAAAGAAAATATATCGGGTGTCACAACCACAATAACTAATGAGGGATCAAGACCATTTGCTGTAGATATTCAAGCTTTAGTGAATAAAACTTTCTACAATAACCCAAGGCGAACAACTACAGGAATCAGTATCAACAGATTGCACCAGATATTAGCAGTCATCGAAAAACATGTTGGGATTAAATTATCAGAATATGACTGTTATATTGCTACTGGCGGTGGTTTTGAAATAAATGACCCATCTTCAGATTTAGGTGTTGCGATATCAATCTTATCAAGTTTAAAAAATATTCCCCCTTTAAAAAATTGTTCATTTGTAGGAGAATTAGGATTAAGCGGTCAGGTAAGGCAGGCAAATAATGTTCGTGCCAAAATTGATGAGGCTATTAGGCTAGGTTTCAAAAATATATTGATACCTAAAACGACTATTGAAATTAAAGATACTTTTCAAAGTCTCATAGAGATTAGAGAAATTTCCAATATTAATGAAGCCATTAACCATACATTGAAAGAGTGAATCTATATAAACCTAGAGATAAATATCGATTGAACTTCTTCCAGAAGTTTTTAACCAATTTTCAATATCTAAGTATCCTCCAGGATAAAGCCTTACAGCCTTAGACCATACTTCTGCAGCTTTATCAAACCAAATATCTCTTTGATCTAAATCACCATTCTGTTCAGCACATCTTCCCCTTTTTTCATAAATTAAACCTATATTTTTGAGACAAGATGGCTGTTTTGGATTTTCAACTAATGCTTTTTGATAAGTTTCTATAGATAAATCTTCCTCTCCATTACTCATGTATATTATTGCCATGTTTTTTAATGTTTCTCCTCTATCAATTTTATTTTCTTCTAATAATAGACTTTCGTTATAGTATTCCAGAGCTTCTGAATAATCACCATTATTTTGTGCAGCTAATCCGTCTCGATAATATATGTATGCTTTTTTTTCTTTATCAGCAATTGGCATTATCTTAACAATAGATTCAGCAATTACAGTAAAAGCTTTATCAATAAAATTGTCTCTGTTTTGATTACTAGGCACTTTTATAATTTTAATAAAATTAAATTAGTCAATTAATTATCAACTATTTAAAAATTCTATAACATTTTTTATTATAATTTAAGAATAAAACATAAGCATTAAGTTACTTTTATTGCAAAAAATATGAATAGCATTCAATTAAATATAACCGGTATGAAATGTGGGGGATGTGTTAACACTGTAGAAAATATATTAAATAATTCTGATGGGGTCGAAAATGTCTCCGTAAACTTACTTACTGAAAGCGCCTATTTTGAAATTAATGAAAAGGTTCCAAATATTGATCAGGTTCTAGAAAAGCTTAAACAAAGCGGTTTCCCTGCAAAGATTTACATAAATGACTTTTCAAAAAAAGTAAATAAAGTTCAATTAGAAAAAAAAAAGAAATGGATTAATCAATGGAAAAAACTTAATTTTGCACTTTTTCTATTATTGTTTTCTGGTTTAGGTCACTTAGCAGCGGGTGGTTATTTAAATTTACCAATATTAGGTAATTTATTCTTTCATGCTGTATTGGCCACAATAGCATTATTATTTCCTGGACGGGAAATTCTAATCAAAGGATTTAAATCATTTCTAAGTAATCGACCAGATATGGATTCTTTAGTAGCTCTGGGAGTAACAAGTGCTTACATAACTAGTATTTTATCATTATTATTTCCTTCTACCGGTTTTCCTTGTTTTTTTAATGAACCAGTAATGTTATTAGGATTTATCCTAATTGGACGTTTTTTAGAAGAAAGAGCAAAGTATCAAACTGGTGCTTCAATTGGAGAATTATTAGATCTCCAGCCAGAAAAAGCAAACATTTATGTAGAAGCAAATAAAGTTAAATCAGTCAGAGTAAATTCTTTAAAAACTGGAGATGAAATTCAATTATTAGCTGGAGATAGAGTGCCTGCTGACTGCATTGTTATCGACGGAAATTCATCTATAGATGTTTCTCACATCACAGGAGAATCTAAACCTATCAATGTCTATTCAGGTGCACATTTACTTAATGGCTCATTAAATTTAAATTCCACATTAAAACTAAAAATTATCAAAGTAGGAGAAGAAACTTCTCTAGCAAAACTGGTAAATCTTATTGAATCTGTCCAAGTTAACAAACCTCCTATTCAGAGAATTACTGATCAAATTGCAGGAAAGTTTACATATTTTGTACTCTTCATGTCAACTTCAACCTTCTTTTTTTGGTGGAAAGTAGCAAAACAAATTTGGCCGGATTTATTAATACATGATCATCATGTATTGATAAACGCTCCCATCCATACGCTACATAATTCATTAGGTAGTAATGCTGAAAATTTTTTAAGTTTAGCCATTCAACTCTCAATTGCCGTTTTAGTAATAGCTTGTCCTTGTGCTTTAGGCCTTGCTACTCCAACTGTCATAACGGTTGCTTCAGGAAAAGCTGCAAAACAAGGGGTTTTATTTAAAGGAGGAGATAAAATAGAAATGGCATCAAAAATCAATAATATTATTTTTGATAAAACAGGAACTTTGACGAAAGGAGAGCTTTTCATCATTAACTATTTAAATAATGAAGATAATTTATTTTTATTAAAGATATCTGCAAGTTTAGAAAGTCAAAGCCGCCATCCCATAGCTAGTGCATTGGTTAAAGAAGCCAAAAAGGAAAATCTTAGTTTAATACCAATCAAAAGTATCCATACTGAATCAGGTAGAGGTATTTCCGGAGAGCTTGAGTCAATTGATGGAGAAATTAATATTGGAAGCGTTGAATGGTTGGAAAGCAAAGGAGTAAACATTGATAGAAAAGCAAAACAAACACTAGAAACTGAAGAAAACAAATCCCATTCCGTTATTGGAGTAAGTAAAAAAAATGTTTTACTTGGATTTATATTATTAGGCGATGTATTAAGAGAAGATTCAATTAGTTCTGTTCAAAAATTGAGAAAAGAAAATTATAAGATTAATATTTTAAGTGGGGATAGAAAGGAAACTGTAATTGAGTTAGCCCAAAAATTAGGTAGTCCTGAAACTGAAATAAAATGGGATCTTCTGCCAGAAATGAAATTAAAAATTATTGAAAATTTAAAGAAAAACTATAAAGTTGCAATGATTGGAGATGGCATAAATGACGCTCCCTCTTTAGCAGCCTCAAATTTAGGAATAGCAGTTGGTTCCGGTACTCAGATTGCGAAAGCAAATGCAGATGTTGTTTTAATGGGAGATAAACTAAGTGGATTACCTTATGCGCTTAGTCTTGCAAAAAGAACAATAAGAAAAATTAAACAGAATATCTTTTGGGCTTTTGGCTACAACTTGATTGCAATTCCAATAGCTGGGGGTCTTCTATTTCCTAAATATGGCATTCTTCTAACACCATCAATAGCAGCATTACTAATGGCAACTAGTTCTATAACAGTTGTAATCAATGCTTTATCGTTAGATTAAATGAAAGGTAAATTTATTGTTATCGAAGGAATAGACGGTTGCGGAAAAACAACCCAAATTGATGAAATTTCAAGATGGCTGCCTACTAGTGGTCTTATGGGGGGGGGTTCAAAACTAATAAAAACTAGAGAACCAGGGGGAAGCTTATTAGGTAAAAAACTTAGAAATCTAATACTTGAAAATAATAAAAATAATAAACCTTCTTCACTTGCTGAATTATTGCTTTATTCTGCTGATAGAGCGGAACATGTTTCTAAAATAATTTCTCCTGCATTAGAAAAAGAAGACTGGGTAATTAGTGATAGATTTGCTGACTCAACACTTGCTTATCAAGGCTATGGCAGAAATATAAATCTAGAAATAATAAAAAACATCGAATCAATTGTTTGTCAAGGAGAACAACCAGACCTCACAATTTTTCTTGAGATTACAGCGGAAGAAAGTATTTTACGAAGAAAAAATATAGTTCCTGACAGAATAGAATCCGAAGGTATAAATTTTTTAAAAAAAGTCAATGAAGGTTTTAAGTTGATTGCTAAAGAAAAAAACTGGAAAGTAATATCTGCAACACAAAATATTAATGCTATAACCAATGAAATTAAAGAAACGTTATTAAAAAACTTTTCATAACTTAAAGAATGATTGATCTCAAAAATGACAATCTTTTAATTAATAAAGAATTAAATGAAAATTTAGAAAACATACTTAAAAGAAAAGTATTTTCTAACGGTTATATTTTCTATGGTCCAGAAGGTATTGGAAAAAAACAAACAGCTATTCAATTTATTAAAGAAATTTTTAATCAATATTATCCTAGTTCAAATATTCAAGAAAAAATCATAGATAATAACCACCCTGACTTTTTATTAATAGAGCCTACATATCTTTCAAAGGGTAATCTTATAAATCGATCAGAAACTGAATCTTCAAAAAATAAAAATCAAATAATAAGAATAGAGCAAATAAGAAAAATGAAGACTTTTTTATCTCAAAAATCTATTGAATCAGGAATTAAAGTTGTGTTAATAGTTGATGCAGACTTTTTAAATGAAGCAGCATCAAATTGCCTTTTAAAAACGCTTGAAGAACCCACTAATGGTCTTTTTATTCTTTTAACATCTAGATTAAGTTCGATTTTGGATACAATTATATCCAGATGTCAACTAATAAGATTTAAAGCTTTTTCAAAGAAACAACTTGAAATTTTTATAAGAAATAATTCAGATTCATCAATATTTAATTTTGAAGAAGGATTAGACATAGAAGATTTAATTGATTTAGCAGACGGTTCTCCAGGGAAAATTTTAAATAATATAAAAATATGGAATGAATTACCTAATGAGATTAAAAATAATTTAGACTTTCCATTAAGTGATACTTTAGAGATACTAAAAATATCAAAAATAATTGCTGAAGAGATGGAAATTGATCAGCAGTTATTTTTAGCAAATTTTATACAAAAAAAATGTTGGGAAAAAACAAAAAATACAAAAATGATTAAAAATTTAGAAGATTTGAAAGCAAATATAAGAGGTTTTGTTCAACCAAGATTGTCATGGGAGGTAGCTTTATTAAAAATAGCTACTAAAGAATTATAATTACTCAAATACTGTATTAATTAAATTTGAATTTCTTGATTCTGCAAATTCTTGACTTGCAAAATCAACTTGAGCTTCATCAGGTAATTCAAGACAATATCCAGCTCCATAAACAGTTTTTATATATGTTGGTTTACGAGGATCAGGCTCTAATTTTGTTCTTAAGTGTCTGACGTGCACCCTAATTGTCTCAATATCATCATCAGGCTCATAACCCCAGACTTCTTTTAGAATAAGTGCTGGAGATACCGTTTGACCATGTCTTTGCAACAAGCAATGAAGCAGTTCAAACTCTAGATGAGTAAGTCTAACAGGAGATCCAAACCAAATAGCCTCAAATCTTTCTGGAACAAGTGTTAGAGGGCCATAATTTAAAATTTCTTGTTGATTTGTAGAATTTAATTGTGCTCTATTTGTTCTTCTCAATAAAGCTTTAATGCGAACATGTAATTCTTCAAGATCAAATGGCTTTGTTATGTAATCATCAGCACCTGAATTAAAACCAGTTACTTTATCTTTTAGTCCACCTAAGGCAGTAATCATTAATATAGGAATATTAGAGGTTCTTTCATCTCTTCTTAGTCTTTGGCATATAGTTAAGCCATCAACACTGGGCAACATTAAATCCAAAAGAATTAAATCTGGCGAATACTGAAGTGCCAATGCTTGTCCTTTAATACCATCTTCTGCTTTTTGAACATCAAAACCAGAATGCTCAAGGTGTCCAGCTATCAATTCGCGCATATCACGATCATCTTCTATTAAAAGAATTGAAATTTTCATATTTATTTATTTATTAAACTAAAATTTGAATTTTGTAATACGATTCTCTCAATAATTTGCATTTATTGCAGAATTAATATAAAAACTTTATTAAGTGAATAAAATAGATAAAACTAATGAGGCCAATCTATTAGAAGAAAAATATAGTTTTTTAAAAACCATAAATTTTATAATTTCTTTCGATTTATTTAATAATTCCTTAATAATTTAATGTAATTTCTCAATTAATAGCATATTAATTTAAACCAAATATCATATGAAAAATATTTATGAAATTATTAAATTAAGATAATTATTAACCTTATGATTAAATCTTTTATTTTTTAAATTATAATTTTCTTTGAATTAAAAGACAAAACTTAGTAACTTGAAATCTTTTTTTAAGATGCTAATAATTAACTGTGTTATAAAGAAAAACTAAATATTTATGAAAAATAAATCTATTTCATATGCTGATTTATCAAAAAAGCAGCTCCAACATTTAAAAGAACTTTATATCCAAAAAAAAGTTAAAAGCATGAGTCTTAAAGACTTAAAAGAATTTGTTCAAGAAATTATTAGCCATCAGATAAATGACACGATTGGTAAAGAAGAGGAAATGGAAGCATGGAGAGAAATGTCTAATTTTTATGGAGATGAATTTGAGATTATCGTTAATGAAATTCAGAAAAAATATATAAATTATGAAACTTTACAAAATTTTGAAGAAGATACTCAAGAGCATAGATTAAAATTGCTTGAAAAAAATATCACTGAAACAGAGAAAAAAGATATGTGGGATGATTAAGTAGTAATTGATAATTTATCTCGTAAAAAACAAAAATTCAGAATAGTATTGAATAACAAAAATTTTAAAACTTATTGAATCAGTAATAAAATATTGCAAACAATTACCCATTAATTTTTGAGACAGGTCATAATTTATATCTATAATTCAATTGTTTTAAAAAATAAATATTACTCCATCCTACTCAATAAATTACCCAAATTAAATGCAAGTAGATGATTTGAGTTAATTGATTCTCCCTATTACTAAATTAAAAAATCCCAAAAAAAATATGGTTTTGTTCAATATTATAAAAGGACCAATTTATATAATTTAAGATAAGAAATTGAGAAACAAATGGATCGAATAAAAAGTTAATAAGGTCTTTTAGAAAATCTAATCTTTTAATTTATATTTATTATCTTGGTGTATTTATTTATTTGAAAAAATTAGATAAATTAACTGATTTTATTATTGCCTTTTTAGTTTCAAACATTGCCATTTACGAAACTTTACTTAAAATATATATAAACTTGAAAGTCTAAGAATTTGATTAAAATATTTGGAGAAGTATTAAAATTAGTCTCATATTTAAATTTACATACTAAAAAAAAATTTATTTTTATTATATTTGTTATTTTTATAAATTCACTTTTAGACTTTATTACAATAGGGGCAGTTGTACCTTTGATATCTTTTGTAAGTGATCCAAATAACATATTAGAAATAGAATTATTAAGAAAAACCTCAGAGTTTTTTAACTTTCAAAAACCAGAACAATTATTTTTCTTTATATCTTTTTTGTTTTTGATAATAATATTATTTTCTGGATTTATAAAGATTATTTGTATAAAAAAAATAAATCATTTTGGTGCCACTCTAAAAATAGAATTGGGTAAAAAATTATATGAAGAAATTCTATATCAAGATTATGAATATCATTTAAATACAAATTCTAGTCAATTAATTAGTTCGCAGATACAGCAACTAGATTCGTGTCTTAATGTAATTTCTGAAAGTTTGGGACTAGGTCTTTCAGCTCTGAGTATTTTAGGAATTACTATCTCTTTAATTCTTATTGATTTAAGGATTATGTTTTTTATTATAACTTTTTCATTATTCTTTTATTTGATTTTATTTAAGTCCGCAAAAAAGTATAGTGACTTATATGGGAAAATAATTTTTGAAACTAGGAAAAATATCATAAGAGTTGTTCAGGAATCATTAGGATATATTAGACAAATAATTTTAGATGATTCTCACAGTTTTTTTATAAAAGAATATGATAAAAATAATATTCAAAATTCTTTAGCTGGCGCAAATTCTAGTACAATTGGTCAGATTCCAAGATACTTAATGGAGTCGTTAATATTATCAGGCCTTGTAATATCTATTATATTTATTTATTTATCTGGGAATAATCTATATAATTATTTAACAAAAGCCGGGGCATTTATCCTAGGAATTCAGAAATTATTACCTCTTTTTCAAAAAGCATTCTTATCCACATATTATATAAGACAAGATAGATTTAGTTTATTTTCAGTACTTCAAATTCTAAAGGAGACTAAAAAAAATAACTCCAAGTCAAGAGAAAGATTAGTAAATATTTTTAAGCTGAAAAATATTATTAGATTTGAGAATATTAGTTTTTCTTACAAAGAAAATAAAGTATTGGAAAATATTAATTTAGAAATCAGAAAAGGAGAAGTAATTGGAATTGTTGGTAAAACTGGCACTGGAAAATCAACTTTTATAGATATACTTTTAGGTTTATTAAAACCTAATTCTGGTTATATCTATATAGATGAAAATAAAATGGACTCTAATCTTTTTAAGCAATTCAGATTATTGGTATCGAGTGTTCCGCAAGATTATTTTATTTTAGATAGAACTATAGAAGAAAATATAGTTTTTGGACAATCAAAAATTGATTATAATCTGCTAAATAAAGTATTAGATATTTCAATGTTACGAGATCTTATAGATTCTCTTAAGCATGGCCTTAAAACTTTTGTTGGGGAGAAGGGAGTTAGGTTAAGTGGGGGCCAAAGACAAAGATTAGCAATAGCAAGAGCAATTTATAAAAAACACTCTTTGCTTATACTTGATGAAGCTACAAGTTCAGTAGATACTGTAACTGAAAAAAACATTCTGGAAAATATAATAAATAATGATCCAGAAATAACTATTCTTATGATTACACATAGATTGCAAACTTTAAAAAATTGCGATTATATTCTCGAAATAAAAAACAAAAAACTTTTTAAATATTATAATCTAGACGAATATAAAGTTAAATAATAGAAGAATTTATGCTGCCATATTACATATCAAATACATTTAAGACACTTCTAAGAATACATTTTATAAATAAATATTTTTCGAGAATTGTAAGGAAAAATACTAGATCATATATGAGAGGATATGAAAAAGCTAAAAAACAACTTGGTTTAGATTTTTTGGCTGAGTTAAATATAGATATATCAAAATTACATATACGATGTAATCCTAATTTAGATGAATTTTTAGATAGAACTAACTTCAACTTAAAATATTCTTTAAGACAATTTGTGATTTCAAGATTATTAGGCTGTACATATTATAGTTTAAACAAAGTACTACTTAAAGCCATCGAGGATGGTAAGCCAATAAACTATTCATTACCATATGAATACATTATAAAATTAGAACAAAAAGGCTTTAAAGTTAACAAGTTTTCATCATTAACTCTTTGGAGGATTTTAATTTTACTTGAATTCCTTCGAGGAATTAAAGAAGCTATTTTTTATATATTCAGGAATATTTTTTATAAAATTAAAAAAGTAGATATAAAAAAAGTTGATGCATATTTTCTTAGTCAAAATCCAAATATATTTCCAACTAAATTCCAAAGAGAATTAAATTGCCAATGTTTTAATTATTTTGGAAAAAAATTTTTTAAACAAAAATATATATTATTCGCTCATGGTATAAATATCAGGAATAAAAAATTAGACCATAATGTAAATATAGAATTTCAAAGATACCCTTTTGGATATCTTTCATCGTGGTTAAAAATATTAGAGCTAATTTATTTTTTATTTATTCAAATAATCTATTTTCCAATAAATATTTTTTCTAGTAAACTGGTAAGCACAATTTTATTAAGTGAATTATTTTTTGCGAAGGTTTGCAGTTTACAGAACAAAAAGTTTCTTGCAAAATCATATTTATTTGATAATTCATATATTTTTAGACCATTATGGACTTTTATTGCTGAGAAAAAAAGATCAGAAATAATTTATTATTTTTATTCTACAAATTGTCTTTCTATTAAAAATAAAGCTGGAATAAGCTCATTAGTTTCTTATCATTATAGAAATTTAAATTGGCCTAATTATGTTTTCTGGAATAAATATCAAGAAAAAGTATTTAAAAAATTTTTTGAGAAACCCTACTCTATTTCAATTTCAGGACCATTATGTATAAACAATACAGACTTAAAAGAAAACTTTAAATTGCCTAGAAGAACAATTTCTGTTTTTAATATTACTCCTGTAAGAAATTCTTTTTATAAAACTTTAGGTCTTACTGATGAATATTATATCCCCAAAAATTGTATATCTTTTATTAAAGACATTGTTACCATATGTGAAAAAAATAATATTACCTTATGCTTTAAATCAAAAAGAGGTATAACAAAGTCAACTCATCCTAGTTATGTAAAATACATAAATTCTATTTCTAATAAAGCTAATGTTTTAATAATCCAAGATAAAACTTCTCCTTATGATTTAATAAAAAAAACTGATATTTCTATAGCTATGCCCTTTACTTCTACACCTCATTATTCTAAAGTTTTAAAAAAACCAAGTTGCTATTATGATTCTTCTGGGTTTATTAACAAAAATCATAAGGGGGCTCAGGGAGTAGAGATTATAGTGGGATTAAGTCAACTTAACAGTTGGGTATTAAAGCAAATAAATTTTTAATATTTTGGACGAAGTTTTTTTAAAAGTTTAATTTTTATCTATATTTAAAAAATGATAGTTAGTAATCTCTCTCCAAATAATTCACAAGAAAGTATAATTTCTCTTTTAAGGTGGATTTTTAAATTTATCTCAAGAAAAAATAAAATTAAATATTTAAAATTATTACTTTTAATGCTCAGTTGTGGTATTTCAGAAGTTGTATCTCTCGCTACAGTTATCCCATTTCTAAACATGGTTACAGATCCTGAAATGGTAAATAATTATGAATTTTTACTCAATGCAATGGAATTCACTAATTTTTATAGACCACTTGTGATTAGTGGTTTTTTTCTTATTTTCGCTAACCTTATAAATCTGTCTTTGAGACTTCTTAATATTAAAAAAATAAATCATGTAACTTCGGAATTAGGCAATGAGTTAAGTTTTAATTTATTTAGAAATACAATTAACCAACCTTATAGTTATTATCTAAATATCAAAAGTAGTTTAATAATTGATGCTGTCATTACTGATATAAAAAGAACAGTTGGTACTTTAAGAGCATTAAGTCAACTTATTACTGGATTTATAATTACCCTTTTTATAGTTATAACTTTACTTACTATTAATTTAAGGGTCGCAATTATTTCGCTAATAATTTTTAGTGTTGCATATTTTGTTGTAGCTAAACTTGCAAATAAAAAATTAAATAGTAATAGTTTTGAAATTTCAAAAAAATCAGCAAATCTGATTGGCATAGTCCAAGAAACTTTAGATTCTATTAAAGAAATTATTTTATATTCACATCAAAAGTTTATTTTAAATTCATACCACATTAACGATAAGATTATAAGAAGATTACAAGCAGAGAATAGTTTTATAGCTGTCTACCCCAAATTTGTATTAGAGGCATTAGGGATAATTTTTATAATCGTTCTTGGTATGATTCTTTCATTTGATCTAGAAACTAATATGTTAGCGATAACTTCTTTGGGACTTTTTGCTGTAGCATCACAAAAACTTCTTCCTAGCTTGCAACTTATATATTTTTCTTATGCAACTATAAAAGGAGGTAAAGCTAGTTTTCAGAGAATTAAGAGTTTATTGATTTCTAATAAATCATCAAAAGAAATTTTTTCTTTGGAAAGTTATTTCTTTAAGAATAAATTTGAATTAAAAGACATTAGTTTTTGCTTTCCAAATGAAAAACCACTTTTCTCAAATCTAAATTTAGAAATAAAAAAGGGAGAAAAAATTGGATTAATTGGAAAAACTGGTTGTGGAAAATCTACACTTACAAACATTATTTTAGGATTATTAGAACCTAATAATGGTGAGATATTTCTTGATGGTAAGTTAGTAGATAGTTTAAAAAATAGGCGAAATTTAATTAAATGGCAGCAATCTATAGGATATGTCCCACAAAAGATTTATTTACAAAATAAATCTTTTGCAGAGAATATTGCATTTGGAATAAATAAAAAAGAAATAGATTTTCAAAGAGTAATTCATGCAGCAAAATTGTCTGATATTGATAAAGATATTGAAAAAACTAAATTTGGTTATAAGACTAGTATTGGAGAAAGAGGAATTAATCTTAGTGGAGGACAAATTCAAAGGATCGCTATTGCAAGGGCGATTTATAGAAAACCACAAATTTTATTTTTAGATGAGGCAACAAGTGCATTGGATCTATATACTGAAGAAAAAATTATAAATAATATATTTAAAGATGATATTAAATATACAATTTTTCTTATTTCGCATAGATTACAAGCATTAAAACAATGCGATACTAT
>QCUW01000005.1 GCA_003210695.1 Prochlorococcus sp. AG-679-P15
AGTAGAGTAGGCCCAGTTGAATGGTTAAAACCTTATACAGAAGAAGTTTTGACAGATCTTGGGAAATCCAAAGTTAATGATTTAATTGTAGTCCCTATAAGTTTTGTAGGAGAACATATAGAAACTTTACAGGAAATTGATATTGAATATAAGGAAATTGCTGAGAAAGCAGGCATTGTTAATTTCAGAAGAGTAAAAGCTTTAAATACGCATCCTACCTTTATTGAGGGCCTTAGTGACCTTGTTATTTCTAGCTTGGAAGGACCCATTATTAACATAGAGAAAGCTTCTGAGTTGCCTGAAAAGGTTAAACTTTATCCTCAGGAAAAATGGCAATGGGGTTGGAATAATAGTTCAGAAGTTTGGAATGGAAGAGTTGCAATGATCGTTTTCCTCATACTTTTTATTGAACTTATATCAGGCTCTGGTCCTCTTCATAAATTAGGGATTTTATAAATAACTACTATAAAAAAAAATTTAAAACTAAATCTAAGCTCTTTCAATTTCGAAGTAATTTCTGACATTACGTTTCTAAAATGGGCAAAATTATTTAATTAAGTTTAATATTTATATAGATTTATTTTTCTTAGTGACTCTTACTTCGCCATCTTTATCAAAAGGTGATTCAGAAAAAAAATACCCAAGATGGATTACAGGTGCGGAAGCACTTATGGACTCACTAAAAATTCATGGTGTAAAAGTCATATTTGGATATCCAGGTGGAGCAATACTACCTATTTATGATGCTGTACATAAAGCAGAAAGTGATGGATGGTTAAAACATTATATGGTTAGGCATGAGCAAGGAGGTTCCCATGCAGCAGATGGATATGCTAGAGCAACTGGTGAGGTAGGAGTTTGTTTTGGAACTTCAGGTCCAGGAGCTACAAATTTAGTAACAGGTATTGCAACAGCTCAAATGGATTCAGTTCCATTAGTTGTGGTAACAGGACAAGTCCCAAGACCTGCTATTGGAACAGATGCTTTTCAGGAGACTGATATTTTTGGGATAACACTTCCTATCGTTAAACATTCATGGGTAGTAAGAGATCCTTCTGATATCGCAAAAGTGGTTTCAGAGGCTTTTTTCATTGCTTCTTCAGGAAGGCCTGGCCCGGTTTTAATTGATATACCAAAAGATGTAGGTCAAGAATTCTTTAATTATGAAAGAGTTTTACCGGGTGAAATTATTCCTAAAGGCTTTAAAAGGAATGGTGAAATTAATGATCATGATATCAACAAAGCGATTGAATTAATAAAGCAATCTGAAAAACCTCTGTTATACGTTGGTGGTGGTGCGATATCTTCTGGGGCTCATAAGGAAGTGGAAATATTAGCTAAGAATTTTCAAATTCCAGTCACGACTACTTTAATGGGGAAGGGAGTGTTTGATGAAAGGGATGATTTATCTGTAGGGATGTTGGGGATGCATGGAACTGCATATGCAAATTTCGCGGTCACAGAATGTGATCTTTTGATTGCTGTAGGAGCTAGATTTGATGATAGAGTTACTGGGAAATTAGATACATTTGCTCCATCTGCAAAAGTTATTCATATTGATATTGATCCTGCAGAAGTTAATAAAAATAGGCGTGTTGATGTTGCAATTGTTTCTGATGTAACTGTAGCTCTTTCAAAAATTAATGAAAAATTTTTAATTAGTAAAACATCCTACAGTACTAAAAATTGGTTAGAAAAAATAAATTCTTGGAAAAATAAACATCCTTTATTTATTCCTCCAGAAGAAGGGGAAATTTACCCTCAAGAAGTACTTTTAAAAGTAAGAGATTTTTCTCCTGAGGCATTTATTACAACAGATGTGGGTCAACATCAAATGTGGTCTGCTCAGTATCTCAGAAATGGACCAAGAAGATGGATTAGTAGTGCTGGTTTGGGGACAATGGGCTTTGGATTACCCGCAGCAATGGGAGTAAAGGCTGCTTTGCCTCATTCCGAAGTTATTTGCATAGCTGGTGATGCAAGCGTTTTGATGAATATACAAGAATTGGGTACTTTATCTCAATATGGTTTAAAAATTAAAATAATTATCATAAATAATCGCTGGCAAGGGATGGTAAGACAATGGCAAGAAAGTTTTTATGATGAAAGGTACTCTTCCTCTGATATGAGTTGTGGAGAACCAGATTTTGTAAAACTAGCAGAATCTTTTGGAGTTAAAGGTTTTTTAATTTCAGATAGAAAACAATTCAATAATGAATTTAAGTCTGCTTTAGATTTTGATGGACCAGCCTTAATTAATGTCCTAGTTAGGAGAGGAGAAAATTGTTATCCAATGGTTCCTCCAGGTAAAAGTAATGCTCAAATGGTTGGTTACGTTAATTGTGAAGACTAATTATTATATATCGATAAAAGTTTGAAATATATAATCAAAATAAATTATTGAGTATAAATTAATTGAAAAAAATTATATCGTTATTAATTATTTTTTTTCTATTTGTTTTTTATCCAATTAGAACTTATTCTGCTGAAATTCTTCAAATAAATAATTCAAGTAGCATTTTAGTTGGAGATCAAAATAGAGATCTTCAAATCAAATTGTTTTGTGTAGATATTAATGATGTAGAAGGTGAAGAAATAGCTATAAATCTACTTAAAAGAGAATTTCCAAGAGGAAGTAAAGTAAAAATAAAGCCCATGGGTTTTAAAGAAAATATTTTAGTTGCTAGGGTTTTTGATATTAGTGAAACTAAGGATATGTCAGAGTTATTAAATGAAAAAAAATTAACTAAAGAAACTTGTAGAAATTAATAATCAATTATGAACTTATAAAATTCCATTGCCGTGAAGGTGTCTTTGATCTTCTCCAAGAATAAAAGTCATAATTTGATTCATATGTACATAAATTACAGATATCAATATTTGAATTAGGTATTTTTTCTTTTAAAAGTTGTATTTGAGCATATTTTTTTAGATTTAAGGGTATCGAATCCTCGCTTTTTAATTTAAATAAAATCCTTTCATCTTCTGAGAAATTGATTAATTCATTATGAGCAGTTTGTTTATAAAAATTTTGTAGAGTTTTTTTATCTATGAGATAATGATTTTTTGATATTGAGGGTCCTATCGCGACAAGTAGATCATCCTTTGAACAACCTTTTTTATAAAAGATTTTGATAATATTTTTTATTATTTTATTTTCTAAACCCTTTCTACCGCAATGTATTGCGGCAACATATCTTTTTCTTTTGTCAGCAAACAAAATTGGCATACAGTCTGCGGTATAAATCCACAAATTTTGATTATGTTTATCATTAATTAATCCATCACCCTCGACTTTTTCATTCTCTTGAGTATTTGATCCGAAAATTATCTTATTACTATGAATTTGATTTAAAACACAATTCTGATAGTTTTTATTAAGGTGTTTTGATAAAAGAGATAATTTGATTCCAGAACTTCTTTTTGTAAAAAAACCATGTTTAAAATTATTTTTTACAAGTACAGGTGATAAATAATATTTAAAACATTTGTCATTTATAACTAACTTATTTTCTTGGAAATATTGTTGGTGGCTAGTCATGTTATTTTCTTTACGAAATCAATTCAATATCTCTTAAAATCCAGAAACCTGCGAATTCTTCAATAAAGGGAGTTGATTGTATGGAAATAAATTGATAACCATAAGAATTATTTTTAGTTTGAGTGAATTTATCATTTAAAGTCTTAGCATCTTTTTCGGATAAATCTGTTACTAACCACTTATTATCTTCTGAAGCTTCAAGTATGAGTTGGTTTTTTTCAATTTGAAGCTTAACAGGTTCTAAACTACTAAACCAAGCTGCAAGAGCTAGTGATCTATCTTTACTAAAAAGTCTAAGACCAGGAACTAAGTTTTCATTCTTTAACGATTCCTGAATTGGAAATATATCTCCAAATTCAATAGGCCATTTTTGAGCACATTTTAGTTCCTCTATAGATATTTCGGAGATTGTCAAAGCATCACCTCGAACAGCCTCAGGCAAAGGTTTAGCATCATTATCAATTTTAGATGTAAATGTTGGAGCCAAAACTCCTCTAACATATCCATTCTCAAGAGGATAAACCTCTTGCTCTAGAAATTTGATTCTGTCAAATAATTCATAGGTCCTTCTGCTAACAAGCGCCTCAATCCCAATATTTTCAATTGATTTTTTAATTATTGATTTCATTGATGCTCTCCAAAATCTAATTTTTGATGGCTTTGCCCAACCTTTTTTTTCTGCATCATTTAGAGCTTCATTCAAAGATTTAGTGAGCCATATGGAATTTACTTCATTTGCTGGACATATTTTATTCCAAAGAAATATCTCATCTGTTTTGAAATTTTTTGAAGAGGAAATAATTAATTCCCATCTTTTTTTACCATTTTTTTCAATAATTGGTCTCGAATAAAAGTCTAGTTCCCAATCTGATGTTTTTAAGTTTTGCTCTAAAGCTATTTTTTTATTGAGAGTCATTTTTAAAATCTTTTTTATCGAAAAGTGTCTTAGTTTTTAGTGCTCTTTCAGAAGCCTCAAGCATAACTTTTTCTTTTTCAACTATTAACTCTCCTGGAGAGTTTTCTAATAATGCAGTATTCAAACCTATTCTGCCTCTTTCCAAATCAATTTCTGTGATGAGGGCCTTAATAAGCTCACCCTCCACAAAGATTTCTCTTAAATTACGAATCGATCCACTTGTTATGGAAGATTGATGAAGAAGCCCACTAGCTCCTCCCAAATCAACAAAAAAGCCATATTGTTTTATTGCTAAAACTTCACCTTCAATTAATTGTCCTAATTTTAGATCTGCAAATTTAGAGACTAACAGTGCTTTTTTCTCTGACAAAACAAGTTTACGTGACTCTGGATTAACTTCTAAAAATGCAACTTTTAAAGTTTTGCTCACTAAAGATTGATAATCTTGGCCATCTTCAAGTTGCGATCTTGGGATAAAGCCTCTTAATCCATCAACATCGCAAGTAAGTCCACCTCTATTAAATCCGTTAATTGTGACTTTAATTAATTCTCCATTTTTTGCATAACCAGCAACTTTTTCCCAACTTTGTCTAAGAATTAATGCTCTGGCACTAACAGTAACCATGCCATCTGCATTTTGTTCTTTGATAACTAAAACTTCCATTTCAAGACCAGTTGGAAATTTTTCTTTGAAATTAGTAATTACTCCTAGCCCACATTCTTTTTTCGGCATAAAACCGGGTGCTTTACCACCAATATCTATATATAACCCGTCACTTTCTAAGGCTATTACTTTCCCCTTTATGATCTCTCCTGTTGCGCCAATCGGCTCATTTGCATTTAAGGCCTCTAAAAATGCACTTTCATCAAAATCAAATTCATCAACTTTCCTTTCTAATGCAAAATCTTTATCTTGATCTTTAGAAATTAAAGGTTTTTCTAGCTCTTGATAACTTTTGTTTTCAAACTTAATATTTGTGGAATAATTTTCTTTCTCTTCATATATCGAGTCTTCAAAACTTTGAGGTTTTTTGGCTTTTGTCTCAGCGTTTATTTCTTTTGAAAGAATTTGATTATCATCTAAACTATCTTCCTTACCACTATTAGTATCTTTTTTACTAATATGAAGAACCTGGATAGGTTTCTTCACAACGTTTTTGCTGCCCTTAATTTTTTTATTATTTAGGGCATCCTTATCACTAACTCCCTTCATAGGTAAAATAAAAGTAATTTATTATTAGCACATTCTAAATGTTAGTACTCACAATTAAAAATAATGAACTTTAAATCAATACCTTGTGAATTCGAATATTTATCATGGCCAGAAGTGAAAAATATTTCAGATGATTTAAGGTCTACAATTATCTGGCCATTTGGAGCGGTAGAACAACATGGGCCTCATTTACCTTTAGCTACAGATAGTATTTTTGTTGATGAGATCATTTGCGAAGTTTTAAAATTGATCCCCTCTGATAAACCCATAAAAAAACTTCCAACTCAATATTTAGGTTTTTCTCCAGAGCATAAGGGATTTGATGGAACTATTTCCCTCTCTTCAAAACTAATAACTCTAATGATAAAGGAAGTTGGATTGCAACTAGCTGATATGGGGTTTAAAAGATTGATATTGCTTAATGCTCATGGAGGGCAAATTTCCTTACTGAATACAGCAGCAAGAGAATTAAGAACTATTGCGCCAAATCTTTCAGTTTTTCCATGTTTCTTATGGAAAGGTATTAATGAATTAAGTGACTTATTAACAAAAAAAGAGATCGAGAATGGATTACATGCCTCTTTAGCTGAAACGAGTTTGATGATGGCTTTAAAACCTGAACTTGTTGGCGATGAAAGACCTTGTGAAGGGATTGAAACTCAAATACCAGAAGGTTGGAGCTTAGAAGGAAATGCTCCAATGGCTTGGTTTACAGAAGATCTAAGTGTGTCTGGAGTAATAGGAGATAGCAAAGGTTCGAACATAGAGCTTGGCAATAGTTTAAAAAGTTTATTGGTCAATCATTGGTACAAATTAATTATGAATCTCATGAAATCAGACTGGCCAAATTCAAATAAATAAGGATTATTTAATTAAAAATATGATTTAACAATTGAAACTATTTTCATCATATTTAAATAAAATCACTATAATTATGTAAAACTAATGCATAATGAGCTAAAGATTATTGACATGCAAACACTCGAATCTAATAAAAAAACTATTGTAGAAAATTCTATCGATGAAAATTCTTTAGATTTACCCGACTTTACGACTGATTCTTACAAAGACGCTTACAGCAGAATCAATGCGATTGTTATTGAAGGTGAACAAGAAGCTCATGACAATTATATTTCTTTAGCCACACTCATACCAAACGAGTTAGAAGAATTAACGAAATTAGCAAAAATGGAGCTTAAGCATAAAAGAGGCTTTACTGCATGTGGAAGAAATCTTGGTGTTCAAGCAGATATGATTTTTGCTAAAGAATTCTTTTCTGAATTACATGGTAATTTCCAAGATGCATTAAAAGATGGCAAGACTACAACATGTTTATTAATACAAGCAATTTTGATTGAAGCCTTTGCAATTTCTGCTTATCACGTTTATATAAGAGTTGCTGATCCTTTCGCAAAAAAAATCACCCAAGGTGTTGTTAAAGATGAATATCTCCATTTAAATTATGGTCAAGAATGGCTTAAGGAAAATTTAGCTACTTGTAAAGAAGAGCTAATGGAATCAAACAAGGTTAACCTACCATTGATCAAGAAGATGTTAGACCAAGTCGCTGAAGATGCTTCGGTATTAGCTATGGACAGAGAAGAGTTAATGGAGGAATTTATGATTGCCTATCAGGATACACTCCTTGAAATAGGTTTGGATAATAGAGAAATAGCAAGAATGGCGATGGCGGCAATTGTTTGATTTATTAATAAATTTATTTAGTCTATTTAATTATAATTTTTTACCAATTTAGTATATAGCTCTGTGCTATTGTTCATATCAATAATATAGAAACCATTAATAACTTAATCAATGTTTGGGCTAATCGGTCATTCAACTAGTTTTGAAGATGCAAAAAGAAAGGCTTCAATATTGGGCTTTGATCATATAGCTGATGGTGATCTAGATGTTTGGTGCACAGCCCCACCTCAACTAGTAGAAAATGTAGAGGTTCAAAGTGCTACAGGCATATCAATTCAGGGCGCTTATATTGATTCATGTTTCGTTCCTGAAATGCTTTCAAGATTTAAAACAGCAAGAAGAAAAGTATTAAATGCCATGGAATTAGCTCAAAAAAAAGGTATAAATATCACTGCTCTGGGAGGTTTTACTTCTATAATCTTCGAGAATTTTAATCTCCTTCAACATAAGCAAATAAGAAACACTTCTTTAGATTGGGAAAGATTCACAACTGGTAATACTCATACTGCGTGGGTTATTTGTAGGCAATTAGAAATGAATGCTCCAAAAATAGGCATTGATCTTAAAAGTTCAACCGTTGCTGTAGTAGGAGCAACAGGAGATATAGGCAGCGCTGTTTGTCGATGGCTAGTTAATAAAACAGGTATTAGGGAACTTCTTATGGTCGCTAGGCAACCAGAACCATTGGCCTCCTTACAAAAAGAACTAGATGGAGGGACTATCAAAAATTTGGATGAAGCATTACCTGAAGCAGATATTGTTGTATGGGTGGCAAGTATGCCAAAAACTATGGAAATCGATGCAAAGAACCTTAAAAAACCATGTTTGATGATTGATGGTGGGTATCCAAAAAATTTGGACGAAAAATTTAAAGGTAATGATATTCATATCTTAAAAGGAGGTATAGTAAAATTCTTCAATGATATTGGTTGGAATATGATGGAATTAGCGGAAATGCAAAATCCTCAGAGAGAAATGTTTGCATGTTTTGCAGAAGCTATGATCTTAGAATTTGAAAAATGTCATACAAATTTTAGTTGGGGAAGAAACAATATTTCGCTTGAGAAAATGGAGTTCATTGGTTCAGCTTCCATGAAACATGGATTCTCCGCTATTGGACTTGATAAGCAACCAAAAGTATTAGCTGTTTGATCATGCCAAGACGTTATCTTCTCGATTTTGAAAAACCTCTTGTAGAGCTTGAAAAGCAAATAGAACAAATTAGAGAACTAGCTAGAGATTCTGAAGTAGATGTTAGTCAACAGTTACTACAATTAGAAACACTAGCTACAAGAAGAAGAGAGGAAATTTTTAGATCCCTTACCCCTGCCCAAAAAATTCAAGTAGCTAGACACCCACAAAGGCCAAGTACTTTGGATTTTATCCAAATGTTTTGTGATGACTGGATTGAATTACATGGTGATAGGAACGGAGGAGATGATATGGCACTAATTGGAGGCATAGGTTCTATAAATGGTAAATCTGTGCTTATGTTAGGTCATCAGAAAGGGAGAGATACAAAAGAAAATGTAGTTAGAAATTTTGGAATGGCAAAACCTGGAGGTTATAGAAAAGCTTTAAGATTAATGCAGCATGCTGATAGATTCTCATTACCTATTCTTACTTTTATTGATACTCCAGGTGCATATGCTGGTCTCTCTGCTGAAGAACAAGGTCAAGGAGAAGCTATCGCTAGAAACCTAAGAGAAATGTTTGGTTTTCAAGTTCCAATAATTGCTACAATTATTGGCGAGGGTGGTTCTGGAGGTGCCCTAGGAATTGGGGTGGCAGATAGGTTATTGATGTTTGAACATAGTGTTTATACTGTTGCCAGTCCTGAAGCTTGTGCATCAATTCTTTGGAGAGATTCTGCAAAAGCTTCAGAAGCTGCAACAGCATTGAAAATAACTGGTAAAGATTTGCTTGAATTAGGTATAATAGATGAAGTTTTATCAGAACCTGCAGGTGGTAATAACTGGGCTCCTATATTAGCTGGAGATACACTTAAATGCGGAATTGAGAAGCATCTTGGTGAATTATTGAAGATGAGTAAAGATGAACTTTTAGAACAAAGATATTCAAAATTCAGGGTTTTAGGAAAATTTATTGAATCAAATAATATAAAGGAAATTCAGGAAGAATTAACTCAAACAACAGAATAAATGAAGTTAGCATTTATTACAGGAGCCACTAAAGGTATTGGTAGATCTACAGCAATTACTTTCGCAAATGCTGGTTGGGATTTAATTTTACTTTCAAGAGATCTAGAGATGATGGAAATATTAAGAGATGATCTATCAGAAACTCAGTCAAAAATTAATCTTGTCAAGTGTGATCTATCTAATGAAAATAAAATTGAAAAGTCTGTAAAAGAATCAATAAGCAAATATGGATGTCCCTCCGTTTTAATAAATAATGCAGGCAGTGCTTTTAATGGGAATCTAGTAGATATATCTCTTAAAAAATGGCAAGAAATAATCCAAATAAATCTCACAAGTGTTTTCCAAATATGTAGTTTAATAGTTCCTAAAATGAGAAAAAATGGTGGTTTGATTATTAATGTTAGCAGTCATGCCTCTCATAATGCTTTTCCTCAGTGGGGTGCTTATTGTGTGTCAAAATCTGCCCTTGCAATGTTTACTAAGTGTCTCAGAGAGGAAGAAAGATCAAACTCGATCAGGGCCTGTACAATTACTTTAGGTTCAGTTAATACCCCTCTTTGGGACTCTAAATCAATTGAATCAGATTTCGATAGATCATCTATGCTTTCTTCGACTAATGTATCAAATACAATTCTATATATGGCTGAGCAGCCAGAGTCACAAATAATAGAGGATCTAACTCTGATGCCTGCTGGAGGAGCTTTTTAACCTTTTGCTATAAAATTTCTATTTAGATAATGTGATTTTTTAAGGTATAAACAAACCCGATTGAACATAAGAATGTGATATAGTGAATAAGCAAATTTGATTCAAATAGATAAAGTTAATTAAGTTCGATTACTAATTTTTCTGCTAAGAATTTTATGACTTCCACATTACCCAACGATAATATTAAAAATTTTGATGAGCAGATTACCAATAAACTAATATCTGAAATTATTAGGGATCGCATAAAGAGTAAGGGTAATAGATTTAGTGCAAATGATAATATTGCTGATTTTATTAATCCTGGCGAGTTAGAAATTCTAGAGAAAGAAGTAGCTACTAGAATCAGAGATTTATTAAAATCACTTGTAATTGATGTTGACAATGACCACAATACCCAGGAGACTGCTGAAAGAGTTTCAAAGATGTATTTAAACGAAGTTTTTAAAGGTAGATATCACGAACAACCAAAAGTTACAAGTTTCCCAAATGATAAAAATCTTGACGAAATCTATACTGTTGGTCCAATAACAGTAAGATCTGCCTGCTCACATCATCTAGTTCCAATCTTAGGTGATTGTTGGATAGGAATTAAACCAGGGAATAAAGTCATAGGACTCTCTAAGTTTGCCAGAGTAGCAGATTGGGTATTCTCTAGGCCTCATATCCAAGAAGAAGCGGTAATGATTCTTGCAGATGAAATAGAAAAATTGTGTCAGCCTAAAGGACTTGGCATTATTGTAAAAGCACAACATTACTGTATGAAATGGAGAGGAGTTAAGGAGCCAAATACTAGTATGATAAATTCAGTAGTAAGAGGCGATTTTAGGCATGATATAAGCCTAAAGCAAGAATTTTTTGAGTTAGTTAAACAACAATCTTCTAATAATAATTACTAAAAACTAATACTTATTAACTTCTTTAAGAATTAAGCCAACTTCATCAATATCTTTTATCCCTGGATAAGTTTCAACACTACTCGAAATATCTATGCCATCAGGCTTGATTTTTGTTGAAATTTCATCTATCCATTCTTTAGAAACACCTCCAGCAAGCCACCAAGGTTTACTAAACCTTAAATCCTCTAAATATGTTTGTTCTATTCTCTTTCCAGAACCTCCATATGTTTCTTTGTTCCATGAATCCAAAAGTATCGCATCTACATAATTTTCGTAGATTTTAATCTTATTAAGATCTTTTTTGTCTTTTATCCTAAAAGCTTTCCATAAGCCAACATTTGGAATTTTCTCCTTGAATTTTTGACAGTAATCAATATCCTCATCTCCGTGTAGTTGTATTATGGTCTCGCTTGGTTCTCCTAAGAAATTTTTAATAATTGAATCGATAGGGGTATTTTTTACAACCGACACTCTCTCAATATTTGGATATAAAACTTTTAAAGATTTGAAGATTTCTTTTTTCTTTTCTGGGGAAATATATCTTGGAGATTCATCAACAGAAATAATACCTATTGCATTAGTTCCTAATTCAGCCACTTGAAGAGCTTGATCAATGGAAGTTATTCCGCAAATTTTAACTAAAGTTTTGGTCTTAGGCATATATTTGTCCTTTATGTAGAATTAATATTATTTGTAAATAATAACGGAGATTATTTTTGAGGAGTTTGCAAATTTTTAAAATATGGGGAATACCCTTTAAAATCCATCCATACTGGTTTGCAATTCTTTTTTTATTCTCATGGAGTATTTCTAATCAAGTTAATTTAAATTCTAGTCAAATTTACAATATCAAGGAAGCTTGGTTAATCGGTTTCCTGACTTCTTTTTTCTTATTGAGCACGATTATATTCCATGAGGTATTTCGTACTTTTGTTTCGTTAAACCAAGGAGTAAAAATAAAAAAAATTACTTTTTACTTTCTTGGAGCAATTTTGCAAATAGATAAGGAGTGTCAAACAGCTTTAGGTAATATAAAAATTGCTATTGTAAGACCTTTATTATGTTTTTTTACGGCTTTAATTCTTCTTCTGATAAGTTATCTAAGTGAATTCAACGAACAAATAATTATAAACATATTGAATAGAGTAGCCATATTAAATCTGTTTTTGGCCTTTCTAAATTTACTACCTATAGGATCTTTAGATGGAGGTAATTTGTTAAAGAGTATAATTTGGTATATCTCAGGGAGCAAAAATAAAGGGAGAAAATTTTTAAATAAATTTACTCTAGTGTCATCAACTTTAGTTTTTTTATTAGGAATTATTTGTTTATTTAGTTTCAATTTTTATTATGGCTTATTACTATCTTTTTTAGGATTATTTGGTATTAATTCATCGAAATCAGAAAATCAGTTTTTAAAAATTGAGAATATTCTCAAATCAAGCAAAGTTTCTGATCTTAAATTTAAGCCATTAAGAAAAATTGAATTCAATTCAAATTTAGTTGAGTTAAATAATGTTGTTAAAAACAAAAAAGATAATCAAGACAAATATCTATTTTTGACTAAAAGTGGCAGATGGCACGGCTTTATTGAAGAGAAGATTTTAAAATCTATTTCAGTAAAAAAATGGGACCGTACTCTTGTTGAAGAATTTAAGAAGCCAATTAACAAATTTAAAAGTATAAGAAGTAGTACTGAACTATGGAGATTAATAGAAAAAATAGAAAATACTAATGAAGGTTCAATATTAGTACTTAATTCTGCTGATATACCCTTAGGAATTGTTGACAGAAATAATATTGGTTATTTTATTTTTAATAAATTAGGACTTAATTTACCTTCTAATTTAATCAATAAATTCAATAATAAGAATCAGTATCCATTGGGAATTGAGTTACCTAAGATTATAGAATTAATGAAGAAGAAAGGAGATATTGAATAAATTTAAGTTAGATTAAATCTTTAATATCATTTTTTTTAAGGTTTATATTTTCAATCTTTAAATTTGATTTTGTGTTTAAAAATTCATTCGTCAAATATTTGATTATTTCTTCGTTAGTAAGACTTAAATTAACCTGTTTGGGGGGTTCCTCTCCAAATAACTTTATCCACAATTCTCTTGGGGGATTAAGTTGAATTTCACCATGCTGAAGAAATGCTCCTTTCTTTCTGAATTGGGCACTTCCTATTCTTTTAAATCCATGTTGATCGACTAAATCAGAAACATAGGATGTTCCAAAACAGTTTTCTTTTATTATTGATTTTCTTAAATGACCTCTTTCTAAACTCAAACCTAATTTATTAAAACTTTCAATTAACCAATTATTTACAAGCTCATAACTAAAGCTCTTATAAGCAGATTTTTTGAATGTTAAAGCATATGTTATACCTCCAGAATGAAGTACAGCCCCTCCTCCTGAAGGTCTTCTTACGATTTTAATAAAGCCATTCTCTAATAACTTTTTCCAATGAGGTGGGATTACTTTTTGATGATAACCAAGAGAGACCCAATTTCCCTCCCAATGATAAAACCTTAATGTAAAAAGAATTTCATCTTTAGAAATTGTCTTTTCTAAGAAATGCAAATCTAAAGACATCTGTTTAACCCCAGATAATTTTAATGTTGAAATAATTAACCCCTGATTCTCAATTTTCAAAATTATTTATGATTTAATTACGTAACAGCATTTTGTAATAGTCTATCAATTTTTCACTTTTGGGTAGAGAATATAGAAAATTAATGTATTTATTATGGAGCCATCTCAATCAATCAATTTAATCGTACTTAGTCTTATCGTAGTAATGCATGCAGGAGTATTGGCGTTAAGGCTTGGAATAAGTTTAGGTAGAACATAAAAACTAATTTTGATTCCAAAAATACTTTATGGTATTAATTAGAAAGATCTTAAATTTTTGCCTTTTTTAAAGGGGCCAAACTAAATAATTTGACTAATCATTCCAATAAAAGTAGTACTGCAGATAGAAAATCTCTTGCATCTGCTTTACAATCAAAATATAAGGAGCAAGAGGATTTTGTAAGTTCTGTTTTTCTAGGGTTGAAAGTTTGTTTTTTTCTTTTATCAATAGTGAGTTTAATAAAAATTGGATATAGTTCAAAAGTTAGATTAAGTAGATTGAGAGAAATTAAAGATTCTTATTTATTTGAAAAATCAAGGTTTGAGGGTTTAAGTAGTAGGTTTGATGATTTGATCTCGTTTGAAGGTCAGCAAAGATTTATGAAGGATCAAGATCAAATGATTTTTAAAGACATAATCAGAGTAATATGGCGTTGATGAGAATGATTATAAAGTCATTTTTATCATCGAGTTTTTAATTAATTTTATACCTAGTGGGAAATAGCATTAAAGGTCTAGTTCTAATAACAGGAACAACGTCAGGTGTTGGATTAAATACCTTAAAACCTTTGTTGAGATTTGGATGGGAAGTTATTGCTGTTAATCGTTCAAACAAGAGGGCAGTAGAAATAGCTAAGCAATTCTTGACAGATTCAGAAATGAAGGATGTTCATTTTATCGAAATTAATTTATCTGATTTAAATGATGTAAGAGATGGTTGTAATGAAATATTGAAAAAATTTAAAAAGCCAATAAACTCAATAATTTGTAATGCTGCTCTTTATAAACCAAGATTACGGAAGCCTGAAAGGTCTCCACAAGGATATGAAAATTCAATGGCCGTAAATCATTTTGGTCATTTTCTCCTGATAAGTCTTCTGCTAGAAAATATTTTATCCTCCGAGAAAGAAATTGATATAAAAGGAAAAACTACTAAATTCCGGCCAAGAATAACAATACTAGGAACTGTTACAGCAAACTATTCAGAATTAGGAGGAAAGATACCAATACCTGCCCCGGCTGATCTAGGTGATTTGTCTGGGTTTAAAAATGGATTTCTATCTCCAATTAGTATGGCAAATGGGAAAAAATTTAAACCTGGGAAAGCATATAAAGACAGTAAATTGTGCAATATGATAACAGTACAAGAATTATCAAAAAGATTTCCTAAAGAAAGAATAATAATTAATTCTATATATCCTGGATGTGTTGCCGATACAAATCTTTTTAGAGATACCCCGTGGTTATTTAGATTATTATTCCCTATCTTTCAAAAATTCATCACTAAAGGATATGTATCTCAAAGATTAGCAGGAGAAAGAGTTGCTCAAGTGGCTAGTTTTAAAGAATATGCTAAACCAGGAGTTCATTGGAGTTGGGGCAATCGCCAAAAGCCTGGGAGAAAAGCTTTTTCTCAAAAATTGTCAAAGAGAATTATTGATTCAGATATTTCAAGACAAACTTATGAATTAACTAGAAAATTAGTTGGGTTAGAGTAGAGGAGCTAGTCAAATCCCAATAAATCAAAAATTTCTCTATCTTTAAGTGGAGTTCCCTCAAGTGGCTCAACATTCTCTAGCATATTTTTAGCGAGTGATAAATATTCGTTTTGCACCTCAATTACATCTTCAGTTGGTTCCATCTCAAAAATAGTACACTTTTTAAGCCTTGACCTTCTTATGGCATCTACATCTTTAAAGTGAGCCATGGTTCTTAAACCAGTTCTATTATTAAACTTATCAATTTGATCTGTGTCTTTTGATCTATTGGCAACTACGCCACCTAATCTGACCTTATAGTTCTTTGCTTTGGCTTTAATAGCAGAAACTATTCTATTCATTGCGAATATTGAATCAAAGTCATTAGCAGTAACTATTAAGCAGTAATTAGCATGTTGAAGGGGGGCTGCAAAACCTCCACAAACCACATCACCTAATACATCAAAAATGACTACATCTGTGTCTTCTAGTAAATGATGCTCTTTTAACAGCTTTACTGTTTGACCTGTTACATATCCACCGCAACCTGTACCTGCTGGAGGACCACCACTTTCGACACACATTACTCCATTAAAGCCTTCAAACATAAAGTCAGTTGGTCTTAATTCCTCACTATGAAAATCTACTTCCTCAAGAATATCAATAACAGTTGGAACCATTTTGTGAGTAAGAGTAAAAGTACTATCATGCTTTGGATCACAACCTATTTGTAATACTTTCTTTCCTAATTTTGAGAATGCTGCAGAAAGGTTTGAAGATGTTGTTGACTTGCCAATTCCTCCTTTCCCGTAAACAGCTATTACTAATGCTCCTTCTTCAATGTTTACTTTTGGATCTTGCTTGACTTGAACGCTGCCTTCACCATCAAGAGGTTTATTAATTGTACTTGTCATTTAAAGCTGGAATTAACACGTTAATAAATACATTCTTGCAGGAATATGCTTCTAGAAATGTATTTCTCAACAAATAGTTATTTATTAAGATTAAAGATACAAGATATATGTTTATAACTGGATATTCTGGAATTATTATTAGCATTATGAGTGAAAATACTCATGCTAAAATAATAGTTTATTTATAAGACTTAGCCGAAGTAAGCTTTTGCGTCGTAGAGGGTCTCGTCGCTAATTTCAGGAAGACCTTTTGAGATAGCATATTTTTCAGTATTTGATTTAACTTTACCTCTTACAAAAAATGGAACTTTTGTCAGTTCTGCTCTTCCTGAGTCTGTCCAGATTACATTCCCCTTCTTTTGAATATTTATATTACTTTGCCCATGATCATCTTCTTTATTATCGGTCCCCTTTGTAGCAGTATGACCAAGATGACTTTGATGGCCATCAACAAATTCAAAGTCATGTTTGAACATGTCAATAAGATGTTCTTCAAGACCCATCATTAGAGGGTGAACCCAGTCGTCAAAAATAACATTTGCTCCTTCCCAGCCCATTTGAGGGCTATATCTTGCAGGAACATCCTGAACATGCATTGGAGTACTAATTACTGAGCATGGGATACCAAGTCTTTTTGCACTGTGCCTTTCCATTTGAGTCCCTAAAACTAATTCTGGGGATGCTTTCTTCATGGCATCTTCTACTTCTAGGTAGCTATTAGTAATAAGTGCTTCTACATTTAAATCCCTAGCTGCAGCTCTAACTTGCCTTGCCATTTCTCTACTGTAAGTTCCTAATCCTACTACCTCAAAACCTAATTCATCTTTGGCAATTTTGGCAGCTGCAATAGCGTGAGTACCGTCACCAAAAATAAAAACCCTTTTACCCGTCAAGTAATTTGAGTCAACTGACTTTGAGTACCATGGAAGTTTTGACTTGTGCTCTAGTTCTTCTTGATTTGTTAATGGAAGGTCAAGTTTTTCATGAACTTCGTTAATAAAATTAATTGTATTTTTTATACCAATTGGGATGGTAGTTGTATATTCCATTCCGCAATTACGCTTAAGCCATTCACAAGAAGTCTCAGCAATCTCGTGATAAAGACAAATATTAGCATCAGCATCAGTTAATCTTGCAATATCATCTGGATTTGAACCGAGTGGTGCAACAACATTAGTATCAATACCTTGCTCAGAAAGTATACGTTGGATCTCTATTACATCATCTCTGCATCTAAATCCTAATAATGTAGGTCCTAGTATATTTACTTTAGGTCTTCGACCTAAAAACTTCCATCTTTTAGGATTAATCTTTTCAATTTCATTCACCTTATCTTTCAGCAGCGTTCTAATGATTTGGTAAAAGGTTTCTGAAGCACCCCAATTTTCTTTTTTGCTGTAAGCAGGCAGTTCAAGGTTAACTATTGGGATATCAAAACCCATACCCTTGGCGAGAGCACCGGGCTGATCTTGTATTAGTTCAGCAGTGCAACTTTCACCTACTAAAAGAGTTTTTGGTTTAAATCTTTCAACTGCCTCAGTGATATTCCTCTTAACTAATTCCGCTGTATCTCCTCCTAAATCTCTGGCTTGAAACGTTGTATAAGTCACAGGAGGTCTTTGACCTCTTCTCTCAATCATTGTGAAAAGGAGATCTGCATAAGTATCCCCTTGAGGAGCATGTAGTACATAATGAATATCTTTCATTGATGAGGCAACCCGCATAGCACCTACGTGAGGTGGCCCTTCATATGTCCAAAGAGTTAATTCCATAATTTCAATGAGTTGCTAATGTTTTAGATGTAAGTATTTGATTCCTTTTTAAAGGCCTTGAGAAAAGTCCAGCCAAGTCAGCTGCTTGATCAATTCCGTGTATTGGACTAAATACCATTTCTATAGACCATTTTGTACTAATACCCTCTGCTTCCAGTGGGTTTGCTAAACCCATTCCACAAACTACCAAGTCAGGATTAGAGGCTCTGACGCGATCAAGTTGTTTCTCTACATGCTGACCTTCAACTATTTTTGTATCATCCGGTAATAAATTAAGTTCTGTCTCCATTAAATCTTTATTTAAATAGGGAGTTCCCACTTCAATTAGCTCCATTCCACATTCGTTGTGTAAAAATCTTGCTAATGAGATCTCAAGTTGTGATTCAGGTAGAAGGAATAATTTTTTCCCACTTAATATTTCAGTATGCTTTTCTAGGGCCTGCCTAGCTCTATTGGCTAAAGGAGCAATTACCTCATGAACTTTTAGTTCACTAATTTTAAAGGCATCAGCGGCGGCTAAAAACCATTTTGTGCTGCCCTCCACACCTAATGGAAATGGAGCATAAATTATTTCACAACCGCGATGCTTAAGGTCTCTGACCGTATCACTTAAGTATGGTTGAGTTAATAAAACCTTTGTATTATTTCCTATCTTTGGCAATTCAGTTGATTGTCTTGGAGGAAAACTTTCAACATTAGTTATTCCAATATTATTGAATAATTTCTTAAATCTATCTTCTACATTATTAGCTAATGTACCAACTAATAATAATTTCTCATCGTCTGTTGAGTCCATTAAGGGCACAAGAGCTTTTAATGCGCCATCTTCTCCTTGTGTAAATGTAGTTTCGATCCCACTGCCTGAGTAGTTAACAAACCTTACTTGACCAAGAAAGCGTTTGTTTAATTTTTCAGCAACAGTTGCAAGATCAAGTTTAATTACTTCGCTAGGGCAAGAACCAACAAGGAAAAGGGTTTTTATTTCAGGTCTTCTAGAAATAAGATCATTTACTACTCTATCGAGTTCATCGTGTGCATCGGCAAGACCTGCAAGATCTTTCTCTTCAAGAATAGCCGTCCCAAATCTTGGCTCGGCGAAAATCATTACCCCTGCTGCACTTTGGATTAAATGTGCACATGTTCTTGATCCAACAACCAGAAAAAATGCATCTGGCATTCTTCTGTGTAACCAAACTATTGAAGTTAGGCCACAAAAGACTTCTCTAGGGCCTGCTTCTTTATTAAGTTCTACTTTACTCATTGAAATATTTAGAGCTTATCCTTAAAGCTTGCATAAATTTTTTGATTTAAGCAGCATATTGATAAGTTCTCTTACAAAATATATACATTTAAAAAACTTATATGAATGTTTAAAAACTTAAATGAGAATGATATGGAAAATTTTTAAAATTTATTTTTAATTCCTGTAAAAGGAATTTCCCTGAGTTGTTTTTGATAACTTCCATACATTTCTAGCAATTTTTGTGGCTAATAAGCCACCTCTTTCAAGTTTTGATTTACCTGGTTTTGCTCCAATAAGGGCTGTTATTTCTGAGGTTGTTAAAGGAGCTCCAGTATTGAGTGCTAATTCGGTTAACTCTAGTCTATCTCTAAGATTTTTAAGATTTGCTTTATCTGATTTATCATCTACTAACCAACTAAATGATGGGTCTTTTTGAGATAATTTTTGCATTAAACTTAGGCTTACTAATCCAAGAGTCTGATCAGGGCTTAATTCATTTTCAGAACGAGAAGAATCTGGCCCTTTTTTTTGAGAAGTTCCCATAAATTTTCTTATCTTTTATTTGAAGTTATCGTTTTGTGCGAAGCATGCAAGTAAATTTAATAGAAAAAAAGAACCATTATCCGTTATAGTCGCGTGAATGGAACCAACTTCTAGCTTAAATAGGGGAGGACGAAAAAAAGGGAGTTCTCTCGTTACTGGATCTGAGGTGCAATCTCAGGCCAATGGAGCTAGCTGTTTTATTACGACTGACTCAGAAAAATCACTAGTATCTAGACAAGCAAGTCAAGTAGAACAAATTGAACTAAGAACTTATGTCTTTTTAGATTCTCTACAACCCCAATTGGCAGCTTACATGGGAACTGTAAGTAGAGGTTTTTTACCAATACCTGGGGATTCATGTCTATGGATGGAAGTTTCTCCAGGAATGGCTGTGCACAGAGTTACTGATATTGCTTTAAAAGCAAGTAACGTAAGATTAGGTCAAATGATAGTTGAGAGAGCATTTGGATCTTTAGCTCTTTATCATAAAGATCAAAGTACTGTTTTACACTCCGGAGATGTTGTCTTAGATGCAATTGGAAGTGAGGTAAGAAAAAGAACAAAACCATCGACAAGTTGGACCGAAGTTATACGTGCCATAACCCCTGATCATGCAGTCTTAATAAATAGACAAAATAGGAGTGGATCTATGATTCAATCTGGAATGAGTATGTTTATTCTTGAAACAGAACCCGCTGGTTATGTGTTAAAAGCGGCAAATGAAGCAGAAAAGGCTTCTAATATAACCGTTGTTGATGTAAAAGCAGTTGGGGCTTTTGGAAGATTAACTCTTGCAGGGAAAGAAGGGGATGTAGAAGAAGCTGCAGCAGCAGCAATTAGAGCAATTGAACAAATATCTAATTATTAAAAGATCTTTTTGATTACAAACCAATTTCTTTTTTTAAAAATGGAGCAATATTTCTGGCAGCTTTCCCCCTACTACCCAATTTACTTAATTGTGATTGATTGAGTTCTCCATAAACACAATTAGCTTCTTTAACCCAAAAAACAGATTCAAATTCTCCATTTGGATATTTTGGTTCTCTAAGGATTTCTCCCCAGCAGATACCAGTTGAATCTTTTACGAGATTACCTTCAGGATCACATAAAACCATGCAACTAATAAATTTCGCGCTTCTATAAGGCGTATCACTAAGCTCATTAATTAACTTTTTAATTTTTTCAACATTAGTTTTTGCATATCTAGCAGAATAGATGCCTGGCCGCCCATCTAAAAAATCCACTTCTAATCCAGAGTCGTCAGCTAATGTCCAGGTTTTAGTCGCTAAAGAAGCTGCTTTAGCTTTTAATAAAGCATTATCAAAATAAGTTAAACCTGTTTCTTCTACATTTAAGGAATCTGGCTGTTTTTTGACTGTTAAAGATAGAACATCTAACATTTCAGAAATTTCAGATACTTTCTTTGGATTACCACTCGCAATAGTAAGTGTCGGAAGATTCAAAATATATTTAACTTAGAAGATTTCTTATCCTACTTTAAAATGTGATACGGAGACAGGAAAGGTTGAACATTCCACACCTGAGTAGACAGGGCCTGTCTCGTACGGAAATAACATAATGTAAATTTTTTCTTAACACAAGCGTATGTTTTGATGCTCTAACTGAATTCCATAAGTATTGACATATCAATAGTACCAAGGGTGATAAGTTTAACTTATCAATGGTACAAAAAACATTAATAGACTTTTTATCGTAAAACGCTTGACTTATAAGTACCTAATGGACCATTCTTCCAATTGAACATTCCACATTTAGTAATTAGTAGGCAATGGCTACAGAAACAATGGGTATCGCTCTCGGCATGATCGAGACACGCGGACTTGTACCTGCAATCGAAGCAGCAGACGCAATGACCAAGGCAGCAGAAGTTCGTCTTATTGGTCGTGAATTCGTAGGTGGCGGTTATGTCACAGTTTTAGTTAGAGGAGAAACTGGTGCTGTTAATGCAGCAGTAAGAGCTGGAGCTGATGCTTGTGAGAGAGTTGGCGACGGTCTTGTTGCGGCTCACATAATTGCTCGTCCTCATAGAGAAGTTGAACCTGCTCTTGGTAATGGCGATTTCCTTGGTCAAAAGGACTAATTTGCTAGTGCGAAATTCTTGAATTTTTGCTAAGTAATTATTTTCCCTTTACAGACCTAAATTTATCGTTATGAGTAAGAAGTACGACGCTGGGGTAAAGGAGTACAGAGATACCTACTGGACTCCTGAATATGTCCCCTTAGACACTGATTTATTAGCCTGTTTCAAATGTACAGGTCAAGAAGGTGTCCCCAGAGAAGAAGTTGCAGCAGCTGTTGCAGCTGAATCCTCAACAGGAACTTGGTCAACAGTATGGTCCGAGCTTCTAACAGACCTTGAATTTTACAAGGGACGTTGTTATCGAATAGAAGACGTTCCTGGAGATCCTGAAGCTTTTTATGCATTTATTGCTTATCCTCTTGATCTTTTCGAAGAAGGTTCAATTACAAACGTATTAACATCCTTAGTAGGAAATGTTTTTGGATTTAAAGCTCTAAGACATCTACGTCTTGAAGATATAAGATTCCCTATCGCCTTTATTAAGACTTGCGGTGGACCACCTAACGGAATAGTTGTTGAAAGAGATCGACTTAATAAGTATGGAAGACCGCTTCTTGGTTGTACCATTAAACCTAAATTAGGTTTATCTGGTAAGAACTATGGAAGGGTTGTATACGAATGCCTTAGAGGAGGTCTTGACCTAACTAAAGATGATGAGAATATCAATTCTCAGCCATTCCAACGTTGGAGAGAAAGATTCGAGTTCGTTGCCGAGGCAGTTAAACTTGCTCAGCAAGAAACAGGGGAAGTAAAAGGTCATTACTTAAATTGCACCGCGAATACTCCTGAAGAACTATACGAACGTGCAGAGTTTGCTAAAGAACTCGATATGCCGATCATCATGCATGATTACATAACTGGTGGATTTACTGCAAATACTGGCCTCGCAAACTGGTGTCGTAAAAACGGCATGCTTCTGCATATTCATAGAGCTATGCATGCAGTAATCGATAGACATCCAAAACATGGTATTCACTTCAGAGTTTTAGCAAAATGTTTAAGGCTTTCTGGAGGAGATCAGCTACATACTGGAACAGTTGTTGGGAAACTTGAAGGTGACAGGCAGACTACTCTTGGTTACATAGATAACTTAAGAGAATCATTTGTTCCTGAAGATAGATCAAGAGGTAACTTCTTTGATCAAGATTGGGGATCTATGCCTGGTGTCTTTGCTGTTGCATCTGGCGGTATTCATGTTTGGCATATGCCAGCACTCCTTGCAATATTTGGAGACGATTCTTGTCTTCAATTCGGAGGAGGAACTCATGGACATCCATGGGGTTCAGCTGCTGGAGCTGCTGCAAACCGTGTTGCATTAGAAGCTTGTGTGAAAGCACGTAACGCAGGTCGCGAAATCGAAAAAGAAAGTAGAGACATTCTAATGGAAGCTGCTAAACACAGTCCTGAATTAGCTATTGCGCTCGAAACTTGGAAAGAAATCAAGTTTGAGTTTGATACTGTCGATAAGCTCGACGTTCAAGGCTAACTCAGATTTCAAACTAGAGGAGAAATATTAGTTTCTCCTCAATATTCTAAAAACTCGTTTTTACGAGATTTCATTCACAAATCATTTAATTATGCCTTTCCAGAGCACAGTTGGTGACTATCAAACAGTTGCCACCCTGGAAACATTCGGTTTTTTACCACCGATGACCCAGGAAGAAATATACGATCAAATTGCCTACATTATTGCTCAAGGATGGAGTCCTGTTATTGAGCATGTTCATCCAAGTGGAAGTATGCAATCCTATTGGTCTTATTGGAAGCTCCCTTTCTTTGGGGAAAAAGATCTTAACTTGATTGTTAGCGAATTAGAGGCATGCCATAGAGCATACCCTGATCATCATGTAAGAATTATTGGTTACGATGCTTACACACAAAGTCAAGGTACAGCTTTTGTCGTTTTCCAGGGGCGCTAAACCCTTAATTTAGTGATAAATATCTTTCTCCTTTTAAAATTAAGTTTTTATTGGAGAAAGTTTTTAAAAGAGTTTTACATTTGAGGATTATGTCAACAAAAACTAGTAGAGAGATTGCTTTAGATAGAAGAAAAGCCATGAGTGATGGTGGTAAAAAAGCTGCAATAAATTCTTCTTCAACTCAAGACAGGGTCCGATCATCTCAAGATATAAAAACTTTAGCAACAAAGTCTTCTGGGGCAGGAAATATGACTAAATCAAGTAAAAAACATATACCGGTTAATTCCACCTCTTCAAAACTATCGAGTAAAGAGTTGGTCATTGAGAGAAGAAAAGCAATGTCAACTCATGGAAAATCTGCAATTGATTCCTCTGATAGGACTCGTACTGAAATTAATAAATCACCAAAAGTAATCCCAGTTATAGCAAATAAAAATTCAGATATTTCTGAAAAAAAAGATATTGAAAAGATAGAAAATCATAAAGTTCAAAAAAATATTAAAAGAAGAGTAACTCAAAAAAGAAAACCAATTACAAATACAAGTAGGGATATTGTTTTAGCGCGAAGAGAAGCACAATCTAAGCATGGAAAATCTGCTTCTAAACAAAATAATAGTGCTGCTTCTTTAGCAAGAAGAGGAGATCCAGATTTATCTAGCAGAGAAATTTCTCAAAGAGTAAGAGAACTTAGGAGTAAAACTGGAGATAAATCTAAAAAGTCAAATAGTAAATGTAGACCATGTGGTCCTAATAAGAATGGGTCTAAAATGAGTATTGCAGATCAAAGTTGGAAAGTTGGTAAAAGTGAAACTGATTCAGGACAAGTAATTACAGGAACACAAGCCAATAGATCACTAAAAACCACAGGTAATGAAGCAAGTACATGTAGAAGTGTTACTGGGACACAATACTTAGGTGCAGAGGTTACCAACGAATTCTGTAAAAACAAACCTGAATACAAGCAACCTATAAGGGTTTCTGTTACATCAACATCTTCTGGTAATAAAGTTACGGGTAATGAGGTAGGTAGATCAGAGAAGGTTACTGGAGATGAGCCAGGAACTTGCAAAAATGTAACTGGTACTGAATATACTTCTGCAAATCAATCGAGTAAATATTGTGGAGAAGTTCCCAAGCATCCATCAAAGGTTAAGCAAAGTAATACTACTGATGGATTAAAAGTTTCTGGTTCCTTGCCGGGTAGATCGTCATTAGTTACTGGCGATGAGTCTGGATCTGGACATCAATTAACTGGCAATCAATATCTTGGTTCAGAACCCAATCCAAAAGGGAGATCTACTGAGAAAGTTGGGAATTACAATACATTAAATGGTAATGCTTTAACTGGTACTGGTGTTGGGAGATCTGAATTTGTTACTGGGAATGAACCTGGAAGTTGCAAAAATGTTACTGGGGATGAATATATTGGTTCGCAACAGTATGAGACTTTTTGTAAATCTAAACCTAAAGCTGAAGCTAGAAAAGTTGGAGTAAGTCTCTCAAATAATGCTAATGAGATAAGTGGTACTTTAACAGGAAGGTCTGATCAAGTTACTGGAGATGAACCAGGAACATGCAAAAATGTAACTGGTACTCCATATGCAGGATTAGAACAAGTAGAGGATAATTGTGATTCAAGTTTGGTTAATGAAATCAAAGGTAAAGGCAAGGTTTATTTAGGGAGTAGTTCAAATGCCCGTCTTACTGGTTTACAACCTGGTATTGGAGGGCAAATGACTGGAGCAGCCAAAGGTGCTTGCTTAAATCCAACTGGTACTCCTTATGTAGGAGGAGATCAATTAGGTGATAATTGCTCGAATCATTCTTCTGAAAATCATTATGCTAATAGTGAAAGAAAAAATTTTAAAACATGGGAAGATTTTTCTGTAAATTCTCCTTCAAGAGATAGATACTCAGATAAAAAAAGAGAAGGAGTTACTGGTAATGAATATGAGAATGGTTCCAAAATTACTGGTCCATTTGATATGGCTGTAGATAAAGTAACTGGAACGGAACAATTTAGGTTTGATAAAAATAAAAATCATCTTTTAAGTACAAAAAAAGATACAAAAGATTTTGATTCTTCAAAAGAGAGAGCACAATCTAGAATTACGGGTGAAGGTCAATCTGCTGGATTAAAGATAACAGGCGATGATTGGGATAGGGGAGATAGGGTAACAGGTACAGAAGGAGCTTCTGCAAGAAAAAGAAATCCTACAAGACCAGGAATGGCAAGCGCAATGCCGGCAATGGATATCAAAAGAAATGAAGAAATGAAAGAGCCTGATTTTCTTATCACTGGATCTAGTGGGAATACTCGAGATGGCCAACTTGTAACTTTCTCGGGCGGTGCAAGAGGTTAATAAGTAAATGCCTTTGAGAGGACTGGCCAAACGCAAGAATTATTCATTGGGGCCTACGGCTCCGATGAAAACTTTCACAGAAAGTATTCATAAACAAAATAATAATTTTAATAATCAAATAAATTCGCATAAAACTCATAATTGGACAAATGTATCTCAGAATGAAAAACTTTATCAATATGAAAGTCAGATAAAAAGAAATTTTGATAACATCGTCCCAACCTTAAAAGAAATTGCACGTATACAACATCAAGATAATTTTATTGATATAGCTCAAAGTATTGCAAAAAATAATTTAGGGATAGGATTGCCGCTCCATATATTAGATAAATCTTGGGTTAAACCATTGGATATGAGAGCTTTATATGCTTGGTGCTCTTTTAAACAACATGAAAAATTAAGTGACGATTTTTTTGAAAATGATCCTTTAGATGGAGCGACTGGAGGAAGCAGTGCAAAAGAATTTGAAAAATTTATGTTGGATTGCGGCATACATTTGTTAGACATAACTCCCTGCTCTGATGGAAGATTAGCGCATTCAGTTGCCTATGTTATGAGAATTCCATTTAGCGCTGTCAGAAGAAGATCTCATGCAGGAGCACTTTTTGATATTGAAAATACTGTTAATAGATGGGTGAAAACTGAACATAGTAGATATAGAGAGAACACTCCTAATGAGGCTATTAGAGATACAAGATACCTTAAGGTTGTAACTTATCATTTTAGTTCTGTTGATCCTCTTCATCAGGGATGTGCTGCTCATGGTAGTAATGATGAATTAGCCGCAAAAGAAGGTAGCAAAAAATTACTTGCTTTTAGAGAGGCTGTTGAAAATAGTTTCTGTTGCGGTGCTTCAGTAGATCTTATGTTAATTGGCCTTGATACTGATACAGACTCATTGAAGATTCATTTGTCTACAAGCGACGGTAACATAGATTTAGAAAAAACCATTTCAACTTTAGAAATATATAATTCAACAATAAATTTTTCAAAAGAAGAAGCTGAAAAAGAAATTTGTCAGATTATCGATAGAAAATCTTCCAAAGAGCAGTTAAAAGGAATAAATAAATTTATTTTTAAATTAATAGTCAATAATATTTCCCAAATTGATTATGTAAAAAAATTTTATAAAGGTTCTTATGAAGATATTGGTCATGCTGAGAGATTTATTGGAGTTGGGATAGGTTTCAAAGAAGTACATCTAAGGAATTTAACTTATTTTGCGCATCTAGATACTGTTGAAGAAGGAGCTCCAGATTTAGATGTTGGAGTAAAAATTTTTAAGGGATTGAATGTCTCAAAGGATCTTCCAATACCAGTAGTTATAAGATTCGACTACTCTGGTAAAGTTCCAGGGGCAAAAGAAAGAGCAATAAATGATTGTAAGAGAGTAAATAATGCGATATCAATTAGATATAAAGATTTAGTTGATCAAGGTTTGTTGCATACGTGTCTTACTATTAGAGATAGGGACAACATACATTCCGCTCATATTATTGGAATGTCTTTTGATAAAAAATTAGAGGAGGCTCACTAGTTATGCTTATTTGTAAGGTGGTTAAACCACTTGTATCAACCAATAGAATTCCTGGATTTGAACATAGACATTTACAAGTAGTTTTAGATGGTACATCACAAAAAGTCGCAGTTGACTCTGTTGGTTGTAAACCTGGAGATTGGGTCATTTGTGTTGGAAGTTCTGCGGCCAGGGAGGCTGCAGGAAGTAAATCATATCCAAGTGATTTAACAATTGTTGGGATAATTGATCATTGGGATCCCGAAAGTGAAACTTAATTAGAGGTATAATTAATTTTGGAAATAATGAAGGTATGTGGAAGAATGGTTTGCACTCAAAGGGTAGCAGGTTTGGGATATATGAATTTAAGAATTTTGGAAAATAATAAAGGTAAAAAAGTTGTTGCAGTTGATCCTGTTGGCGCTACAGAAGGTAATTGGGTTTTTACAGCTAGTGGATCAGCAGCAAGGTTTGCTTGTCCTAATCCTGAAGTTCAGACTGATTTAACCATTGGTGGAATTATTGATTATTGGGAATCTAATTAAAAAATTAATGTGGAATCAAAGAGAATCTCCTTTAAGAGTTGAAAAAAGGTTTGAGTTTGAGGAATATTCAAGAATTAGTAAATTCATGAAAATGGTTGAAGAATTATGTAAAGAGAAAAATATATTTCCAAATATTAGTTTTGGTAAGAATTTTGTTAGTATTACGATTTTTTTAAGTTCAGAAAATCTAACTTCAATTGAAAAGGATTTTTCTAATCAATTAGATAGTTTTTATTTAGAAATTAAGGTTGATTAATAATGATTAGGTTTATCTATATCTCTTTTAATAAGAGCCATTAAATAAGTAGGGGCTTTATATCTTCCAGGAAGGCATCTATTTAATGTTTCAAGATGCCCCCAACAAACAGTTCTTTCAATTTCTTTAAGTGAGTTACCTTTTAAAATTAATAACCTTAAAGCTTTACAAAATAAAGGGTATCCAGCTTCTAGTTCGTCTATATTTAGCTTTGCTGCTGTCATAGATCATAGAAGAATTGTTAATTAATAATCTATACAAAGATGGTGCACAATTGGTTCTTATTTCAAAATTCTAAATAATTAGAAATTAATCTAAATATGCGACGCAATCTATTTCAATTAAAACACCTTTAGGTAATGAAGAAACTTCAACACATGCTCTCGCCGGGGGGGTCTCTATCTTAAAGAATTCACTATAAATTGAATTAACTGTTTGAAAATTTTTTAAATCAGTTAAATAAATAGTTGTTTTAATAACATCTTCTGCTTTTGCTCCTCCTGCATTTAGAACAGCTAGAAGATTTTTTAAAACTTGAGTAGTTTCCTTCTCGATATTACCTAGGCAGGTTATTTTATTTGAAATTGGATCAATAGCAATTTGACCAGAACAATAAATAAAATTGCCTGCTTTGATAGCTTGGTTATAAGGACCAACAGGATCTGGGGCTTTAGAAGTCTTAATTACTTTTGATGAGGACATTTTGTGAAGGATATTTCTATAAATTTAAACCCATGAATCTTTATTTGCTCTTAAGTAACTAAATCTTTTTAAATTATCTGCTCTTAAAAACAGATTGATTTGCATCTCTTCTTCGAGCAGACACGGAATTGTAAGTTTATTTAGAGCAATTTTCTTTTCAACTTCAACTAGTTTATTTTTTATAATTTGATTTTCTGGTTCAAGATCTAATGCCCATATAAGATTTGACTTAGTATATTCATGCGCACAGTAAATAACAGTTTTTTTAGGTAATGATTTGATTTTTTTAAGTGAATTATACATTTGCTTATAAGTTCCTTCAAAGACTCTTCCACATCCAGCTGAAAATAATGTATCTCCTATAAAAAGAACAGGAACATTATCATTAAAGTAGAAAGCTATATGTGATTTTGTATGACCGATTACCTCTATAACTTGAACATCTTTATCTAATAATCTTACTTTGTCTCCATCCCTAACAGATAAATTTTGAAAAGGTATCCGATCTTTTTCTTTTGCTGAAGCAATAACTTTTACGTTTGGCCATTCTTTTATAAGATCTCTTGTCCCTCCAATATGATCTGAGTGATGATGTGTTTGCAAAATAGCCTCTAAATTAAGATTATGGGCTTTTAAGTATTCTATTACAGGCTGAGAAAGGGCAGGATCAATTACAACTGCTGAATTACTATTTTTCCATAACCAAATGACATTGTCACTTAGAACTCTAATCCCAATTATTTTTTGTCCTTTATTAAATTCCATTATTACCTTAGAATTAAAAAATTGAAAAAATTGATCTATGATTACTATAGCTTTACCTAAAGGAGCACTGTTAGAAGATTCAATTTCAATTTTAAAAAAAGCAGGATTGAACTTCTCTGATGCATTGCTAGAGAAAAATAGATCATTAACTATTGAATCAAAATGTAAAAGAGCAAAAGCCTTATTGGTAAGAAATGGAGACGTCCCAGTGTATGTAAGTTACGGACAAGCTGATTTGGGAATAGTAGGATATGACGTACTCCAGGAATCTGAATTAAAAGTAGCTAAATTACTTGATTTAGAATTTGGGGGATGCCATATGTCCCTTGCAGTAAAAAATAATAGTAATTATTCAAAACCTACTGATCTTCCTGCAAATTGTAAAGTCGCAAGCAAATTTACAAAAACGGCAAGAGCCTATTTTGATGACTTAAATATACCAGTTGAGATTGTGCATTTAACGGGCTCAGTAGAGCTTGGCCCTATTACAGGAATGGCTGAAGCCATAGTTGATTTAGTCGCGACAGGTAAGACTCTTAAAGAAAACGGTTTAAGTAAAATTGACGATCTTTTTTATTCAACTGCAAGGTTAATTGCAAATCCTCTCGCTATGAGATTGGATAGTAATCCTCTCCGAGATGTAATTTTATCAATAGAATCATTTAAAGATAATTAGCATATTTAAATAAATGTTTTTGAATGATTTTAATAGAATCAAAAAGTTAGGTAGATATTTAACTAAAGATAAAAAAACAATTTACCTTATTCTAATAATCTTATTACCTGTTTCTTTTGCAGGAGCGATTCAACCATTATTGGTTGGTCAGGCGATAACAATCTTAAAAAATGAAAGTACAGATGTATGGTTAAGCAAAACTTTCTTTGGGCAATCTATAAATTTAATAATCATTACCTTGTTCATAACTGTTCTATTTAGATTAGTTTTGCAAGGATACCAATCATATAATATCCAATCGGTTGGGCAGAAATTGACAGCAAGGATTAGAAGAGAGCTTTTTGCACATTCTATTTCTCTTTCTCTGAAGTATCACGATAAAATGCCTGTCGGTAAATTGCTCACAAGACTTACTAATGATGTAGATGCCTTGGCTGAGGTTTTTGGAAGTGGGGCGGTTGGAGTTATTGCTGATTTTGTAAGTCTTATAGTTATTTCATTAACAATGCTTTCGATAGATAAAGGGCTTGCAATTTTGCTTCTTCTTACGCAAATTCCGGTTTCCTATTTTATTATTTGGCTTCAGAAACGCTACAGAAAAGCAAATTATCAAGTAAGAGAGGAGTTGTCTCAACTCAACTCTGACTTCCAAGAAAATCTTCAAGGATTAGAAGTTGTTCAGATGTTTAGGAGAGAATTTTTTAATAGTAAGAAATTTTCTAATACAGGTATCGCATATCAGAAAGCAGTTAATGGGACCATTTTTTATGATAGTAGTATATCTGCTTTTATAGAATGGATATCTCTTGCTGCAGTTTCTTTGGTATTAGCCGTAGGAGGGTTTCTAGTAACTTCGGGTAATATTGGTTTAGGAACATTAACAACTTTTATTCTTTATTCCCAAAGACTCTTCGAGCCTTTAAGGCAATTAGCAGAGAGATTTACACAGATTCAAGGGGGACTTACAGCTGTACAGAGAATAAATGAATTGTTGGATGAAGAAATTGAGATTAAAGACTCTTTTTCTACTCAACAAATCTCAGGAGGCATTTTAAGCAAGAATTATAAATTCAAAGGAAAGATTGAATTTCGTAAGGTCAATTTTTCCTATAAAGAAGGAGAACATGTAATAAAAGATTTATCATTTTTAATTAATCCAGGAGAAAATGTAGCTTTTGTTGGCCCAACCGGTTCTGGAAAATCAACAATCATAAGGTTACTTTGCAGACTATATGAGCCTCAAGATGGACAGATTTTAATAGATGATGTGAACATTAAAGATATCCCAATAACAAGACTTCGAGATATGCTTGGCGTAGTTCTTCAAGATACATTTATTTTTAGTGGTGATGTTGCCGATAACTTAAAATTAAACAAAGAGATTAATAATGAAGATTTAGAAAATATTTGTAAAGAGTTAGGTTTAGATACTTTATTGAAAAAGTTGCCTAATGGCTTAAATACTTATCTTAGGGAGAGAGGGGGTAATCTCTCATCCGGAGAAAGACAACTCCTTTCAGTAGCAAGAGTAGCTATAAGAAATCCAGTTGTTTTGATAATGGATGAGGCGACTGCATTTATGGACCCCTCTACAGAAGCTACTTTGCAAAAAGATCTTGATAGAATTTTGAGCAAAAGAACGGCATTAGTAATAGCCCATAGATTAGCGACTATTGAAAAATCTGATAAGATATTAGTCTTAAAAGGGGGAACTTTAATTGAAGAAGGAAATCATAGAGAGCTTAGACTCAAAAAGGGTTTATATTCCCAGCTCTCTGAGCTTCAAGAAAAAGGATTCGCTAGCTTTTAATGATTTTTAGAAACAAGGGATCATCAATTAAGAAAACAAATACCCTTTCACAAGAGGAACTCGATAAATACTATGGTTTGAATTCTTTTGAATTCACCCTTAAAGATAAAGAAGAGATTTTTGTTTGTAGTAAATATAAGGAGTTTGATCTTATAGAGTTAGATCAACTTTTGCAGACTGTGGGATGGAGTAGAAGACCAATCAGGAGAGTAAAAAGGGCTTTAGAATTCAGTATCCTAGTAGTAGGTTTATGGCGTTATGATGAAAAATTCCCTAGACTCGTAGGATTCGCAAGATGTACTGGGGACGGCATTATTGAGGCAACTATATGGGATGTTGCCATTAATCCTGTTTATCAAGGATTAGGTTTAGGTAAAGAATTGATGAAATATATACTGAAAGAACTAAAAAAAATTGGGATATCAAAGGTTACACTATTCGCTGATGCAGAGGTAGTCTCGTTTTATAAAAGACAAGGTTGGGTCTTGGAACCAAAAGGTTCAAAATGTGCTTTTTGGTATGCAAATTAATTTAATTTTTGTAATAGTCAATATATAAAGATTTTATTGATTCCCCTCTTAACCACCTTTTCCTGAGATTCCAATTTTTGAATGCTTGAAAGATAATATTTGTTTTTTCCCACTTCCTACTACTTGTATAAATTGGAATATTTAACATTTTTAGCTTTACATTATTCTTTAATCTTTTTATAAAATCTAAATCTTCCATTAAAGGCATTTTTTTATAGCCTTTATTTTTAAAATATGTTTTCCTGTTAACAATAAGTCCTTGATCTCCATATGGATCTTTAAAAATAAAACTTCTAAGATTCACAAAGAGTTCAAGAAATCTATAAATGATCTTTTCATTATTAATCTTGAATTTAAAAAAATAAATAAAATTTTCATCTTCCTTAATTGCTGCCTTTACTTTTTTTAACCAATTTTGACTAAACCTAGAATCGGCATGTATGAAAATAAACCATTCTCCCTTCGCTTTTTTGGCTCCAATATTTAATTGGAGACCTCTACTATTCTTTTTTGATTTATATAAATTTGCTCTATATATATTTGCTATGTCTCTAGTTTTGTCTTCACTATTACAATCCACCACTAAAATTTCTGTATCCTTATTGAAGCTTGATAAATCTGAAAGAAGTAATGATAAATGTTGAGATTCATTATAAGTAGGAATAATAATTGAGATTTTAGGCAACTTAATTATTCTCTTTTTTCAATATCTATTATTGTATCAATATCAATTTTTTTATGAAGAAAGTCATGTGATAAATCCATTGAAATAGAGTTTTCCATAGTTTTTTGAAGTACATCTTCGCTACTCCATTTAATATTTATAAAAGGAAAATATAAATCAGTAGATAATAATCTTTTTGAAAAAGCGATTAGCCAATATCCGCCGTCATTTGATGGGCCTAATATAAGATCATTTTTTTTAAGTTTTGTAAGCGTGTTTAGCAAATCCATATGACAAAGATCTGGAAGATCAGTCCCTATAAAAATAATATTTCGTGTTTTTGGTAAGCCAAATTTTTTACTTAAGAGAATTTGCCTCCTCATTTTTTCTCCTAAACATCCTTTCCCTTGTAAATTAAAGTTTTTAATTCCTAACTCTCTAGACCATCTTTTACTTTTTCTGTATCCAAGACCAGATATAGCTAGGGAAACATCAATTAGACCCTTATTTTCAATAGATTTAGCAACTTTAATTGTATGCTCTGTCATTTTTCTTTGCACATTTGCAGAACAAATTTTCCCTATGTCTCTTGATAATCTAGTTTTGCAACGACTATAAGCATGCCACTTAGCCATCACAATTAACAGTGCTTTATTCAATAAAAATTTAACAAGGTTTCTTTATTATAAGGTTTAGACAATGAATGAATAGAATTGATCTTTCAGAAATTTAAGATGTGCATTGTTAATAAATTTTAAATTTATCGTGATCTTATGATTTGAGAATGACCAATTAATAAATCCCTACTAGATTAAAAATCTATTTAATAAATTTAGTGCAAGCAACTAATCCTATTTGGGCAGAAGTTCAACAATTACTTCAAAAGAATTTAAGTAAGCCTTCCTTCGAAACTTGGATAAGGCCTGCTAAATTTAGTGGTTTTGCAAATGGCTTATTAACTTTAATTACTCCAAATAACTTTACAAGTGATTGGCTTAGAAAAAATTATAGTGAAACTATTGAAAAAGCTGCAGAAGAAATTTGTGGACATAATGTAAAAGTAATTTTTAAGTCTGAAATCAACATAAATAATAATTCGAAGATTTCTGATTTTGTTAGCCAACCAAGTATTAATTCTCAGACAAAAATTTTTTCTTCAAGTCAGGGTAATAATTTAATTAATAAATCAAAAAAATCTCATTCTTTAAATACGCGTTATGTCTTTAAAAGATTTGTTGTAGGTCCTAATAGTAGAATGGCACATGCTGCAGCTTTAGCAGTTGCAGAATCTCCAGGCAGAGAATTTAATCCATTATTTATTTGTGGTGGGGTTGGTCTTGGCAAGACTCACTTAATGCAAGCTATTGGTCATTATCGAGTAGAAATTGATCCAGAAGCGAAAGTTTTATATGTTTCAACTGAAACTTTTAGTAGTGATTTAATTCAATCTATTAGAAAAGATGGAATGCATGCCTTTAAAATGAAATATAGATCAGTAGATCTACTCTTAATTGACGATATTCAATTCTTGGAGGGCAAGGAATATACGCAAGAAGAATTTTTTAATACTTTCAATGCTTTATATGAAGCAGGTAAACAAATTGTCATTGCTAGTGATAGGCCTCCTAATCAAATACCAAAATTACAAGAAAGACTAATCTCTAGATTTTCAATGGGATTAATAGCAGATATTCAACCTCCTGATATAGAAACAAGAATGGCAATTCTGCAGAAAAAAGCTGAACAAGAAAGGATGAATCTTCCAAGAGATTTGGTTCAATTTATTGCTGGAAGATTCTCCTCAAATATTAGAGAATTAGAAGGGGCTTTTACTAGAGCAGTTGCATTTGCATCAATAACAGGATTACCAATGACAGTTCAATCAATTGCTCCGATGCTTGACCCAAATAGTGTTGGAGTAGTTGTAACTCCAAGGCAGGTAATAAAAAAAGTTTCAGATTTCTTTGAAGTTTCGGCGGAAGAATTAGTTAGTTCAAGCAGAAGAAAGCCAGTTAGTCAGGCAAGGCAAATAGGTATGTATCTCATGAGGCAAGGAACTGATCTAAGCCTTCCAAAAATTGGAGATGAATTTGGTGGTAAGGACCACACAACAGTTATGTATGCTATTGAGCAAGTGGAAAAAAAATTGTCAAGTGATCCTAATGTTGCAAGTCAAGTACAAAAAATAAAGGATTTACTTCAAATTGATTCAAGAAAAAATTTATAATCTTTAATTTAATATGAATTTCTCAGGATCTTGATCATATCGATTGTTAATTGGTAGCCTATCTTCTTCTTTATTTTTACAAAGTGAATCTATTTTATTTAAAGATTGCCTAAATAATCTTGCAGAAATAAGTGGCATATCTCTTGGAACTGAAATTCTATTTTTTAAGTATCGTAAAGATTTACTTCCAATAGTTTCTGGGACTCTAACTTCACCTGTAATCATATGTGTAAGAGCCGATCTTAAGGATTCATCAAATAATTCTTTATCATATGGGTTTGCTTTGATTAAATTCTCCTTATGCTTTATTACTCTTTTAAGAGCAATTTTAGCGTAATATTTTGAATCATAATTTTTATTCAATTCAAAATTACCAAGACCTTCTCCAGTATCTATTAACTTAGAGAAAGCGATCTGTTCTTCATTACTTTCTTTATAACATCCTCCCATTTGCGGTGGTAAATCATGAGAGTGCGTATGAAAATCTCCTTGAGTTCCTCTATAGATGCTTGTTCCTTCAAAAAGGGTAAGCCAATTATCTACATATCTGTAATTAGATCTTAAATTAAATCCTTTGTAATAAGTTAACGATGCATTCATTCTTTCCATATAAGGAATAAAAATTATATCTCCAATACCAGGCTCTATTTCACCAGAGTTAGATACGGAAGGATCAACAAACCCTGATTTTGATCTCCTCAAAGTTTCATCAAATTTAGAAATAGAATCTTTAAATCTTTTTTTTCTAAAAGAGTTATCAATTAAACTAAAACTTTCTCGGCAAAGCCAATTACACCAAGATCTGAAAATTACTCTTTCTAATAATCTCGTTTCTCTAAGGTTACCTGATGTTATAAAAGATCCTAGTGCTCCGAATTCATTTTCTAGGAAAGCTATGATGTTATCGCTTTCAGTTATTACTTTTCCTTTAAATTCAATGGCAGGTAATATTCCTGAGCTGACTTTATCCAGAAACCAACTTTCTTTTTGGCCATAGCAAAACATATTTATTTTTTTGACTCTGTAAGGAATTCTTTTAAATTCAAGCCATAACCATATTTTCTGACAATAAGGACACCATGAATGTCTATCCCTATAAAGGGTAACTATGATATCGTTTTCGGAATAACCAAATAATCTTAAATTTGAGTAGGAATTATTAATGCCATTAACTCTATCGAGATCTTCAATTTCGAAGTTACTAAAATCTTGCCATTTCAAAATCTCATTCATTCCATTAATTAAAGTTGTAAACTAACGCTATAATAAATCATTAAAAAAATCTTGGAATTTCAATTTGATTTAATTGTTATTGGCGCTGGATCAGGAGGATTGGCTGCCGCTAAACGTGCTGCAAGTTATGGAGCAAAAGTTGCAATTATAGAAGTAAATAAAGTCGGGGGAACTTGTGTAATAAGGGGATGCGTTCCTAAAAAGTTGATGGTTTATGCAGCTAGAAATAAAATAAACATGACTTCTTCTGAAGGATATGGCTTAAAAAGTGAAGGCATTAGTTTTCATTCCAATACTCTATTAAAGAATGTAAGAGATGAGGTTTCAAGATTAAGTGGTTTACATAAAAATTCTTTAGATAAACTGAATGTCAGTATTTTTGAGGGCTTAGGAAGATTTATATCTCAAAATGAATTAGAAATAATTTGTCCAAAGACAAATAAAATCCTAAAAAAAATAAGTTCAGAAAAAATTCTTATTTCAGTTGGAGGTAAACCAAAGAAATTAAATATTCCTGGAATAGATTTGGCATGGACAAGTGATGATATTTTTGAATTGGTTAGGTTTCCTGAGTCAATATTAATAGTTGGAGGCGGATATATTGCCTGTGAATTTGCTTCAATTTTCAGGAATTTAGGTACTGAGGTAACTCAATTAATTAGAGGAGAAAATTTACTTAACGGTTTTGATGAGGATTTATCTTCTTGCTTAGAGGAAGCAACAGCTTTTGCCGGAATAAATATAATAACCAAAAACCAATTAAAGTCTATCGAAAGTATTAATGGGAATTTGGAGTCCACCTTGGACTCAGGTAATAAAATACAAACTAATAATATACTTATTGCTACAGGTAGAGAACCAAATCTTATCCCTTTAAATTTAGAATTTTTAAATCTAAAGATGGATGGCCCTTATTTAGATGTTGATGAATTTAATCAAACAAGCAATTCTAATATTTTTGCAGTTGGCGATATAATAAATAGACCTAACTTAACCCCAGTAGCGATAGAACAAGGTAGAGTATTTTCGGATAATTTTTTTAATGGAAAAAAAAGAAAAGTAAATTATGAATATATCCCTAAGGCAGTTTTTACTATTCCTGAAATTTCAACCGTTGGCTTAAGTGAGAAAAAAGCGAAAGAGATTTACTCTGAAAAAAATATTAAAATTTTTAAATGTAAATTTACTCCTATGTCAAATACTTTTAAGGAGAATAAATCAAAATGTATGTTAAAAATTGTAGTTAATAAGCTTACTGATAAAGTCCTAGGTTGTCACATGTTTGGAGAGACATCTTCTGAGATTATTCAAATGGTATCAATTTCATTAAACGCAGGCATAACAAAAAAAGACTTCGATATTACTATGGCTTTGCATCCAACTATCTCAGAAGAGTTTGTGACTATGTATGGATAGTTAATTATGATTTAGAAATTTTTAATTTTTCTTGAACAAAAAGAGAAATAATTAGTAATGAGAAATATATAAATAAACCAATTCTTAATTCGAAAAGATAATTAAATCCATTCAAAAAGAGTATCTTATCGAGAATATAAAAAATATAAAGATTCAGCAAAATAAATCCTTCAATTCTGGAAATTTTCCCTTTGCTCCAAAAAATTGGCAAGCAAGCAAAGGTAGTCAGAAGCATAAAAGGTAGGTCAACTTTTGTTAGGCTTGGTTCAATTGATAAACCTTTAAATCCTGAAAAAATACTACAGCTTCCAAGTATTAGAAGTTGATTTAGCAAATTGCTTCCTATTACATTCCCAACTACAAGATCTGTTTTACCTTTAAATGCGGCAATTATTGAAGTTACTAATTCTGGTAGAGATGTCCCAGTGGCAACAATAGTTAGACCGATGACAATTTCATTAACACCAAAAAGAGTGGCAAGCGTTCGGGAGCCGTTTACTAAAATATTAGAACCAAGGCTTAAAAAAATTATGCCTAATATCAACTTTAGTAAAATGTTTGGCTGCCTTTTATTATTATCATTAAATTCATCTATCTCTGGTTCAGCATTTTTTGTATCTTCTTCTTTCTCATTTATGGTATTAATTTCCCATATTGTATTTAGGATTAGACAAAATATTAGAAAGATCCCTATTTGAAATGTTAATAAGCCAGTTGATGACATTGCCCAAACTGCACAAGAAATGGCCATTAAAAGAGGAACATCTCTTCTAACTATCCTACTTCTTACCTTGAGAGGCGTTATCAATGAGCTGACGCCTAATACAACAAGAACATTAAAAATATTGCTCCCTATTACATTACTAGCGGCAAGAGAATCACTGCCTTTGAAAACTGAATTTAAACTTACTAATAATTCGGGAGAGCTTGTACCCAGTGAAACAACTGTTAGTCCAATTACTATTTGCGGTATTCCAAAAATTAAAGATAGTTTTATGGCCCCTTGAACAAATAATTCTCCCCCTCCAAAAAGAAAAATTATTCCTACTAATATCTCTATTATTGGAAATAAAAAATCGCTCATATTTAATTCTTTGTTTAGATGACTAGATCTTCAATAATTGAATAATAACTATCCTCGAATATCAATAATTTATTGTCAAATTTTATTTGCTGTTAAAATTAATTAAAGAGTTAAAATTTTGAAGACTTTTACCATATTAAAACCTGATGATTGGCATTTACATTTAAGAGAGGGTCTTGTATTAAAAAATATTATTAATTTCACATCTAAGTATTTTGGTAGAGCTATCGTTATGCCAAATACGAAAACCCCAGTAACAACAATTGATAAGGCTATTTTTTATAAAAAATTAATTTCTGAAGCTTTACCTAAAAGTTCTAAGTTTGAACCATTAATGACAATGTATCTTACTGATGAGACTAATAAAGAAGAATTAATAAATGGTTTTAAAAATAATGTCTTTTTCGCAGCAAAATTATATCCTGCTAATGCCACAACAAATTCCAGTCATGGAGTTAAGAAAATAGAAAATCTATATGAGATATTTGAATCAATGCAAGAATCGGGAATGCCTCTTTTAATTCATGGCGAAGTTACTGATTCCGAAGTTGATATATTTGATAGGGAAGAGGTTTTTATAGATAAAGAACTTTCACCTTTAATACAAAGATTTCCAAAATTAAAGATTGTTTTAGAGCATATAACCACCTCTCATGCTGTTTCTTTTGTTGAGGAGAATAATTTAGGAGCTACTATTACACCACATCATTTACACATAAATAGGAATGCAATGTTTTTTGGAGGCTTAAACAGTGACTTTTACTGCCTACCAGTCGCTAAAAGAGAAAATAATAGAATTGCTTTAAGGAAAGCTGCTACTAGTGGAAAAGAATGTTTTTTCTTAGGCACAGATTCTGCCCCCCATCTGAGACAGTGGAAAGCTTTTTGCGGTTGTGCAGGTATTTTTAATTCTCCAGTTGCAATAGAAAGCTACTTACAAGTTTTTGAGGAGGAAAATGCACTAGATCAATTCGAAAAATTTGCCAGCTTGAATGGGCCTAATTTTTATAATATGCCTATTAACAAAGAAAAAATTAGATTAGTATCTAGGCTAAATAAAATTCCAGAATTTATTGATGTAATTGATAAAAACAAGGTTGTTGGACAAATAAAACCATTTCATGCAGGTGAAACTTTAAACTGGCAAGTTGAAGGGATAGTTAATTAATAACTTAATCCAATTTAACCATTCAAGAAAAGTGTAAATATTCCAATTTTTCTTGGTTAAATGGGTTACTTTCGGCTACGATTAGTTAGCGCAAATTCCTTTGGGAGTGTGGCGGAATTGGTAGACGCGCCGGACTTAAAATCCGTCGAGCGCTTTAGCTCGTGGGGGTTCAAGTCCCCCCACTCCCATAATTAAACAATTTATTTTTAGTTCTTACGATAACTTTTTATAATTGTTATCTTCTAACTAAGATACAAGAAATTTAAATGGAAAGTATTCTTAATAATTCAGTTGCTACTTTAGTTGCTTACGTTAGTGTTGCATCTATGTATTTATTTGTTATCCCTTTAATGCTTTTTTACTGGATGAATAATAGATGGAATATTATGGGCAAATTAGAGAGATTAGGAGTATATGGATTAGTTTTTCTTTTTTTTCCAGGTTTAATTTTATTTTCTCCATTTCTAAATCTTAGATTAAGAGGAAATACCAAAGGATAAATAATTGACTAAAGGAAAAGTTGTACAAATAGGCTTTTTAATATCTTTGTTAGGAATATTAAGTTATAAATTATCACCTCAATTTGGTATTGATAATTTTACAGCTGGTGCAATCTCAAACTTTATCTTGATTGTGATTGTAATAACTTGGGTCTCATCTTATGTTTTTAGAGTTTTAAATGGAAAAATGACTTTTATGGAACAAAGAAAACGTTACAGAAAAGAATATGAAAAAATTGTGAATGATAAACTAGAAATCAAATTCAACTCATTATCAAAAGAAGAGCAGGAAAAGCTAATGGAAGATTTAGAACAAAATACATAAATCCTTAAGAATTATCAAACAAAAAAATCTCAAAAACTCATGGAAGAAAATAAGAAACCGCAAATTACTAAAAATGAAACTTTATCAAAAATAAATGCGAAGTTTTTGGAATTAAAGAAAAGCAAAAGATTAGCTTTGATGCCTTTCATCATGGCAGGTGATCCAAATATTGAAAAAACATCACAGATCTTATTAAAGTTGCAAGAAAAGGGTGCTGATCTTATTGAATTAGGAATACCTTATAGCGACCCTCTTGCAGATGGACCGATTATTCAATTTTCAGCATCTAAGGCTTTAAAGTCAGGAACTACATCCATAAAGGTTATTCAGTTATTAGAGTCTCTTAAAGATAAGTTAAATATTCCAGTAATTCTTTTTAGTTATTTTAATCCTATCTTAAATTTTGGACTTGATAATTTTTGCGAGTTGGCATCAAAAGCTGGTGTTTCAGGATTGATAATTCCTGATCTTCCTTTGGAAGAATCATCTAAATTTTCGAAAATTATTAGTTCTTATTTTATGGACCTAATATTATTAGTTGCACCCACAACTCCTTTTGAAAGAATGAAAATTATATCAAATAAAACAAAGGGATTTACTTATCTTGTAAGCGTAACAGGAGTAACAGGGGAGAGAACAAAAATGGAAAATAGAGTTGAAAGTCTTATTACTAAATTAAAAGATATTAGTATTAATCCAGTCGCGGTTGGCTTTGGAATATCATCCCCTGAACATGTTAATAGAGTTCGTAGATGGGGTGCAGATGGAGTAATTATTGGAAGCGCATTTGTTAAAAGAATTTCTAATAGTAACGAAATAGAAGTTGTAAATAGAATTGGGAAATTCTGTGAAGAAATGCGTAAAGCTGCTGACCAACAAATTTAAATAAATAAAATAAATTTTAAACTTATTTGATTAAAACAATAATAAAAAAATGGGTTTTTATTTATTTATATTTAAGCCAGTTAATTATTCTGATTATTCAGTAGGTAATAATCTTATTTGTTTTCTTCCTAGCTTTATTTCAAACTCATCTCCTGCTTTTAAGTCTAGGAGTGCGGTATATGCTTTCCCAATTAAAAGATTTCCATTGCCTTGGACTGTTGCAATGTAACTTAATTTTCTACCACCTTTCCCAATCCCTGCGACTCCAGTATCACCAAGGTTAATACCTTTTGCTTCAAGAAGTGCTTCATAAAACGCGGTAAAATTTAAACGTTCTGTTCCATTTTTTTTTGTGGAAACATATCCACATGCACGAACAAGATCTGACTTGCTAACATCACCAAGTTCTTTAACTTTAGCTAGAAGATCGCTACCTGTGAGCATAATAAATTAATACAAAGTTATTCTTAATTAACATAGCAATTAGTGGCTATTCTGTGCAATTATTAAAAATGTATTTATTAAATTAGTTATCTTTAAATAATGGAAAAATTTATAGTTTTTGGTAAGTACTGTGAGGATGCAATTAATAAAAGGGAACCATTTCGTAAACAACATCTTAATAGACTTGGAAATTTGAAAGATAGGAATATTTTAGTTACTTTAGGACCGACTAAATGTACAAAATATTTATTTGGTATTTTTAATGCTAATGATAAAAATCAATTAAGAGAATTAATTGAGGAAGATATTTATTGGAAAAAAGGTATATGGATTTCAATTGATATTTATCAATGGATACAAGCATTTTAATTTATATTATTTAATAAATAAAAAGATAATCTTTTAGCCCTTTGTAATTTTGAAGAAAATATAAATTGCATTTTTAATTGTTAATAAGTAGTTTTTATATTAATAGAAACAAATGATAAAAAAAGATTTACTAATATAAAAGATGCTAAAAATATTCTTTTTTTGGGGATGAGTAAGTTTAAATAAATTATTAGCTAATATGTAAGAATTATCTTTGGCTGTCTTTTTTTATTTGGTTAACTAAAGAGTCGATATCTAATTGATTATATGGATAGGTTTTATTCTCTTTTTTAGGGTTGATTTGAGTATTGTTTAGCCAATTTTGTTCTATCTTTATAAGATTTTTTACTATATTGAAAACACCTCCTTTTTTATAAAATTCTTTGACTTTTTTAGCAATTTCGGAGGTTCGACTAGATTTAATATTTAATTCATCAGCTAGATCTTTTTGAGTATATCCATGAGTTTTTAGCCAAACTTTAATAAAATCTAGTAGTTCTTTTTCTTCTTGCTGAGAGAGCTTATTCATTAAATAAAAGGGAACAATTTATTAAGTTTCCTTTCTGCTCTAGTTCTTATTGAAGGAGTCATATACTTGCTCCAAATACTTAAAACTGCAGTAAGTGCAACGAAATCATCGCTAAAACCTACTACAGGCATAAAGTCAGGGAATAGATCAAAAGGCATTATTAAATAAGCTAATGCGGCCATTAAGGAAACTCTTACTTGTGCTGGAGTAGATGGGTCAATTGCCATTTCTAAAACTTCTAAAGCAGGTTTTGCAATTGACCGCCCTGCCTTTATAAGAATTTTTATAATGATATTTTCATCAAATGATGAACTTTCTAGAACCTCTGCCTCATAAATTTTTTCTTTTTTTTTTGTATTAGTCTTGTTCATACTTTTTAAATTAGTTAATTAAAGGATTTTAGCCAATACTATCTACAAGTCCATTTTGAATTCCCGCTTTTCTAAGCTTTCTCAAGGCCCTTTGTACTACTTGTCTGCAATATTCTCTACTACAACTCATATGTCTTGCAACTTCAGCTAAAGTTCTCCATTCATTAGAGCCATCTAAACCGAATCTTAGGCTTACAATCTTTCTCTCTTTTTCAGTAAGATTAGCTTTATCTAATAATGTCCAAGCAGAATTTGTTCTTTCTGCTAGTTCAGCTAATTCCATGGGAGGTGTTTGATCACTTGGAAGAATATCAACAAGTTCAGATGGATCAGACTTAGATTTAACCGAGCCTTGTAGACTAACTGTTATGCTTCGCAATTCACAAGAAAGTAATTCATCAATTTCCTCTTTAGTAATTTTCATTTCTTGTGCTAATTCAATGCTCGTAGGAGGAAAACCTTTAATTTGCATTAGTTTTGATTTCGCTGCTCTTAATTTAGTTAGCTTTTCATTTATATTTACAGGTATCCTTATGGTTCTACTTTGCGTTGATAGTGCTCTATTCAATCCCTGCCTTATCCACCAGTAAGCATAAGTAGAGAATCTATGACCTCTTGAAGGGTCGTATTTCTCTACAGCCCGTGTAAGACCCAAAGTCCCTTCTTGAATTAAGTCTAATAATTCTAAACCCTTTCCTTGATATCTTTTGGCAAGATTAACGACTAATCTAAGGTTTGCTGTAATCATTTCATTCTTAGCCTTTTCACCAATTCTGATCTTCTTTTTTTCGTCTTCAGAATATTCACAAGCAGAACCTTTGCCTCCTGCAGTTTGACATCTATTAATTAGTACAACCATTTCTTGGACTTTTCTTCCCATTGTGAGTTCTTTGTCGGGTGTCAAAAGTTGATGACGCCCTATTTCTCCAAGAAAATCGCTCAATGAACTCACGATTTACACCTTTAGTTAATATATTTAACTTATAGTTAATTTCTTGATAAGCTACACATGTAATAATTAATTAATATTTAATTAATATTTAATTAATTATTGATTTTATCAATTTGATATAATTTTTTGATTTATATTTGCAAATATTGATGATTTGATTATTTATCTTTTTTCCTTCTTGATTCCAGAATTGTAAGTACATCTCTCCACTCAACTCCCTTGTGCAGCAACGCAACTTGAAGATGATATATTATATCGGCAGCTTCATTTGAGATTGAATTTTTATCATTATCTTTGCAAGCCATAATAAATTCAGCAGTTTCTTCTCCCATTTTTTTTAAGATAGTATTACTACCCTTTGTTAATAAATGATTTGTATAACTTTTCTCTAAAGGATTAATCGATCTTTCCAAAAGAGTATTAAATAATTCTGAGCAAATATTAGAAAAAGGATTAGTTTTCTTTTCTTTTTTATTAATCAGAATATTATCTATTTCATTAAAAAAACAACTTTTTTCACCTGTATGGCAAGCTCCTGATCCATTCTGTTCTATAGATAAAACAAGAGCATCATTGTCACAATCAAATCTAATTTCCTTAAGAATTTGGGTACTACCACTTGTTGCTCCTTTTCTCCATATAGCTGATCTTGATCGGCTCCAGTAATGTACATTTTTTGTTTCAAGAGTCATTTTCAAAGATTCTTTATTCATCCAAGCAAGCATAAGGATTGATCCGTCTAACCAATCTTGCGCTATTGCAGGGATTAATCCATTATTATCAAAGCGTAGATCTTCTATTGAAAAATTTGTTGAATAAGCCATCATGTTTAGTACGTTAAACCCTATTCAATTCGCATTATTTAAATCCATACTAACAGCTAATTAATGCATAATCCCCTGTTAAAATTTTCATGCAGCAAAAGTTATGATGATTTTCCCTGCTCTCATAGACAATGGCGTCATGAAGGTCACTGTAGTTTTGTACATGGATATTCAAGATCATTTACTTTTTGGTTTACTGCGAAAGAATTAGACGAGAATAGTTTTGTAGTTGATTTTTCAAGCCTCAAGCCCCTTGAAGAGAAGTTAAAGCAACAATTTGACCATACTTTTTTGATTAATAAAGACGACCCTTTGTTGGATTACTGGGAAAATTTACATAATTTAAAGGCCTTAGATTTGAGAACTATGGATAATGTAGGGATGGAAGCTACTTCTGAATTGATTTGGAAATGGGCTAATGAATACTTGCTAGCTAAGGATCAGGGAAGAACATGTTGTTGGAAAACAGAATCAAAAGAAAATAGCTTTAATAAAGCTTGTTATGAAAGATTCCCTGATTGGTTTAAATTTTAGATATATAAAATTAATCTGAGATGATTTATCATCTTTGAATTAAATCATCAATTTACAAATATTTCTGTATTCGTAATACTAATACAAACTTCTTTTTTATTTTGATAGTGGTCATTGAGTATATTGTTCGCAATTTTCGTCTCTATTTCTTTTTGAATAATTCTTTTTAAAGGTCTAGCACCATACATATTATCGAAACTATTATGAACTAATTGATCTATTGCATCATCAGTGATATTCAATTCAAGATTTTTCTTAAGGAGTCTATTCTCTAAATTTTTAAGCTGGATTTTAGCAATTTCTTTTAAGTTATTAAATTCTAAGTTATTAAAAATAACTATTTCATCAAGACGATTTATAAACTCGGGCTTGAAGAATTTTTTCAATTCAGAATCTACGACTTTTTTTATTTCAAAAGTATCTTCATTCCTAATAGATAAATCATTTATGGATTGGCTACCCAAATTGCTTGTAAGAACAACGATTGTATTTTTAAAGCTAATAGTACGACCCTGGCCATCTGTAATTATTCCATCATCAAGAACCTGTAAAAGAATATCTAAAATATCTTTGTGTGCCTTCTCAACTTCATCTAGAAGTACTAATGAGTAGGGATTTTTGCGCACTGCTTCAGTTAATTGGCCGCCAGATTCGTAACCTAAATATCCAGGAGGAGCTCCAATAATTTTACTAACAGAATGTTTTTCCATATACTCAGACATGTCTAGTCTTGTAATTGAAGTAGTTGAGTCAAAAATAGTTTTTGCGGTTACTTTACTTAGTTCTGTCTTCCCTACCCCAGTAGGCCCTAGGAATAGGAAACTAGCTAGAGGCTTGTTAGGGTCATTTAAGCCAGTCCTTGATCTTTTAATAGAATCGGCAACTGCGCTTATTGCACTATCCTGACCAATAATTTTTTCTTTAAGGATTGATTCGAGGCTTAAAAGCTTATCTTTTTCCGATTGATTTAAATTTTGAACTGGAATAGATGTCCACTTCGATACAACTTCTGCAATATCATCAAAAGTAACTTCTTGCCTTAAAAGACTCGTCTCACCTTTTTTGTAAGAATTAACTAAGGAATAATTTTTATTAGCTAATTTTTTTTGTAGGGAATTCAAAGTTCCAAATTCCAATTCTGCAGCTTTATTGAGATCAAAACTCCTTTTGGCTTGATCTATTTGAAACTGAACAGATTCAATCTCTTCTTTAATACCACTAATTTCATCAATTTCGTCTTTTTCTTTTTTCCATTGTGTACTTAATTCAACTTGTTTATCTTTAAGAGATGAGAGTTCAATTTTAATTTTTTTTAATCTCTGCAAGGAAAAATCATCTGTTTCTCTTTTTAGTGATAAATTTTCCATTTCAAGTTGAAGAACCTTACGATCAATTTCATCTATTTCTTCGGGTTTGGAAGTTATCTCCATATTTAATCTCGAAGCCGCTTCATCAATTAGGTCTATTGCTTTGTCAGGAAGAAATCTATCATTAATATATCTTTCGCTCAAAGTTGCTGCAGCAACTAAAGCATTATCAGAAATTCTTACGCTGTGATGAACTTCATATCTCTCTCTCAATCCTCTTAATATTGAAATTGTATCATCAACTGATGGAGCTTCTATTTTTATTTTCTGAAATCTTCGCTCTAAAGCAGGATCCTTTTCTATGTTTTGTTTATGTTCATTAATAGTTGTGGCTCCAATACATCTAAGTTCTCCTCTGGCGAGCATGGGTTTTAATAGATTACTTGCATCCAAAGAACCTCCACTTGCACCTGCTCCTACTACGGTATGAATTTCATCAATAAAAAGAATAATTTTACCGTCGGATTCTTTAACTTTTTTTAAAACATTTTTAATTCTCTCTTCAAATTCTCCTCGATATTTTGCTCCAGCTATAAGTGAACCCATATCTAATGAAATCAGTTTCCTATTTTGTAATGAAA